>JAAYJR010000289.1 GCA_012522835.1 Bacteroidales bacterium | reverse complement strand
GCTCACAGAACTACAAAAACCTGTGGAATGCCGAACGTGGTTATATTCAGCCGCGGGATATGAACGGAAACTGGATAGATAATTTTGATCCCTTAAACCTGGAAGGCTTTTGTGAAAGCAACTCTGCTATCTATTCTCATTTTGTACCTCACGACATGCCCGGATTAATAAAATTAAACGGTGGTCCAAAAAAATACACAAAAAAACTTGACAATCAATTCAAAACATCAGAAAGAAACGGATTTTGCATGACTTCAGACAGAGTGCCGAACGAGGTTAACCAGGCAGATTACTGTAATCAGCCGGGAACAGGGATGGCCCATCTGTTTAATCATTCCGGTGCACCCTGGCTTACCCAATACTGGGTGCGTAAAGTAAAAGATGAATACAGTGATATAACTCCATACGGCGGATATAAGGGAGATGAAGACCAGGGACAGATGGGAGCATTAGGCGTTTTGATGGCTATTGGCCTGTTTGAAGTAGATGGTGGTGCATCTTTGAAACCAAACTATGAAATCACAAGTCCGGTTTTTGACAAAATTACCATACACCTTAATAATGATTATTACCCGGGAGAAACTTTTGTGATTGAAACTGAAAATAACAGCAGGGAAAATATTTACATACAAAAAGCAATACTGAATGGGAAAGCATGGAACAGATTCCGGTTTTCACATGAAGATTTTATAAAGGGTGGCCACCTTAAAATTATTCTTGGTGACAAGCCAAATAAAAAATGGGGAACCAAATAATTTGGCATTTGAAATGCTTAATAAACCCTTTAAGCCCGGATGATTTTTATCTTGCTAAAACTCAAAAGTAAAATCGTAATCGCCCGATTTTTTGGCTTCAAATGTTACGACTAAAATATTACCACTCTTAACGGTTTATTTCATTGCCATCTGTTATGACTGCATTACCATTTGCCTCCAGGACCGAAAGGCCTTCGACAGAAGTAACTACTACCGAGCCAAGTGCAGCCTTTTTTAAAAAATCCCTGCGGTTTTTGTCCATTGTCATCAGAGTTTGATAAAAGAATGCCAATCCCCGATTTGTAACTTATTATAAATAGTTACTGGTGTTATTTCTGTTTTTCTGCAAATTTTCAGGAAACACCAACATTTCCTTCCATAACGGGGTAACAAAAATTGTTTTATTATTTATTTTAATTTCATCATTGTTATTATAGGTATAAATATAACCCCTTTCAAGGCTTTGTTCGTCCATAGCCTTTAACAGAGCCCTGATTTCCCTGTCACGCGTGTCACTGTTTTCAAGCGAATAACTGGCCTGTATCATTTTTTTTGATTCCCCTTCCACAATGAAAAAATCCACTTCGAGGTTGTTGTCGGTTTTGTAATAAAATATTTCTGCATATTTTCGATGCAGGAAGTTAAAAACTAAATTTTCAAACAGACGAGAACTATCGGTAGAAACCCTGTTCAACCAGATAAATGAATTGTCGGCCAGGTAGGTTTTACGTTTCGACTCACGCTTTACAAAAGAGTTTCGGAATGGATAAATATTAGTGGTTAAAAAAGGTTCGGGCAGTATATTAAAGTAATCGGTAACCGTGGGCACACTGGTTTTATAAACCGTGTTTATTTTATTGGCCAGACTCGTAATGGAAAAATCTTTGGTTATATTTTCGGTAATTTTGTTTACAACCAGTTTTAAAAGCACATCATTTTTGTCGTATTTAGCAACAAGGTCTTTATAAAACAAGAGGTTATAAATATTTTTAGCCACAGCCCTTTTATCCACCAGTTCAACTTTTATAACTTCGGGAAATCCTCCGTATTGTAAATATTCTTCGAACAGGTTCAGAATCTTAGGTTGATTCACAATGGCATCTTTGGGCTGAAATGTTACATTTTTCAAATTCAGAAACTCTCGAAACGAAAAAGGGAATATGGTAGTTTCCAGACTTCGGCCTTTTAAGTAGGTAGCAATTTCGCGGCTTATGAGGTGAGCATTACTGCCCGTTACAAAAATTTTATAGCCTGCAACATGCAGGCGTTTCAGGTAGAAATGCCAGTTATTTAAGTTTTGTATTTCATCGAAAAACAGAATGGGAGTGTTATCGGGGTAAAGAATTTTATAGGTATCAATGATGATGTCGTAACCGGAAAGGCTGTTTAATGCCAAAAGCCTTTCATCTTCAAAATCGAGAAACAAAACCCGCTCCGGTTCTATTGTCCGGGCAATTTCATATAATGTATAAGTTTTACCTGAACGTCTTATGCCGGTTAACACCGTAATGTAACCGGTTTCGGTAATGGAGTAATTCCGTGAAACCAGCGTTTTTCCGGCAATAATTTCCTGGTTTTCCAGAATTATGCGTTTAAGTATTTCTTCCATTTTTGCCCCTTTTATTAAAAGATACTTTACAAATATAGTCTTTTTTATAAAGTATGGCTTAATAAAAAGGCTATATTTGATTGATTGGTTTTGTTCAAAATTGGCAGAATAATCCGACAAGATTATTGTTCCGGACTTCTGATTATCTATCCAATTTTCTCAATACCTGTCAAATTTTCCTTCAATAAATACCTCCTTCACTGCCTCCAGGTAACCAAAGCCATTCAACATATCAGGTAATAGGTAACTGCCCTCCACCCACTCATTCCATGCATTAACAGTAATTAATCCGGGTTGATCAGGATGGCTGTCAGCATACTTTTTTGCTTTTGAAAGCAATGCGGCAAAGCTGTCTGGTGTATTATTAAAATGCACTACATCTTTGATGCCTTTTGCCGGAAATCTGGGAGTGTCATCCCAACCCACTGACACGCAGGGGAAAAGCGGCACATCCAATATAGAATCCATTTGCTCTCGGATCCTTCTTGAATTTGATCCGTAAACAAGATAATCTTCATTAAGCCCACCCATATTATATAATGCCACACTGTTAAAGCCCATCACTTTTACCCTCTCTTTAAAATTTCTTGCTGCTTCATCTGACATCATTGAACCTCCACCCTGGTTCCACTGGATATGTAATCCGGGAAATCCTGCCTCCTTTACCTTCTCCCGGAAATAATCCAGTGCTTTACGGGTCTCCTCCGGACTGCCATTGAAGCTCTCCACCAGCTTGCCTATGCTGAAAATCGAGAATACCGGTTCCCCATTGATTTTGAAATAATTCGGACGTTTGAAATATTGATTGATCACCCTGTCTACGATAATCTTATAATTCTCCCAATCTACTTTGGCATCCCAAAGGATATCTGTATTGTCCTTATAAAGGTGATAGTTCCAAAAATTATACTTTACATCATGATTTGCCCACATAATGTAAAATTGCATTTTCTCATTATTCTTCGCTTTCAGGAAGCCATCGTTAAGTGCACTTTCCAAAAAGGGACCTTCATTATACCAATACCAGTCGTAAATAAATACATTGACTCCGTGGTCAGTTGCTGCATCAATCCATTTTTCAACAACCTCAGGATCGTTGTCCAGCCCATAACCCCAAAGAGGCTGACGCGGCTGATAATGTCCGTCATAACGGGGATTACCCTTTTTTATGACTTCCCATTCCCCAATACCTTCAGGCCACAACATCTTTCTTCCCATCGGATCGTCATGGCAAGATGGCCAAATATATGCTGCAACATAATAATCGTGCTTTGCATACTCTTTTACGCGCGTCGGTTGAGCTGAGATAATGTTGCTAAACAGAACCCCGCCAATAATTACCAATCTGATTTTTAAAAGTAAATTTTTCATTTGAATATAATTTTGTTAAACATTTAAAATTATCTGCGGAAAAGGCTTGTTTTTCCATTTCGTAACCCTCTTCCCTGGTATCTGCTATCCATATCTTTTTATGCATTCTTAACGAAGTAAGGGAAAAATTCTTTTAAATGACCAGACATCAAAGAGGTTCTCTGTAATATCCTCATGTTCAACAAAATATCCACCCAGATCTTCCCATGCCGCCTTTTCATCTTCTGACCTGCTTTCATCTCTTGCCAGTAATGCCTCTGCCATAATAACAACCATCCCGGAATGAACTTCCAAAAGCTTCCAGGAGAGGTTTTGTACAGAATTTTCGACATCCAGGTTTCTCTCAATGACAGGATAAAATTCACTAACTGCATCTTTGACTTTTGATAATTTCGCCCTTGCTTCCTGAGTTTCTGCATCGTCAACTTTCCTGCCTCTTTTCTTCCCGTAAAAATATTCGGGACTAAACAGATCTGAAAGGGTCTTCATATAATCTAATGCTTCATTCCACTCTTCACCAAATGATCCTTTAAAGTAATAACCGGCAAGCTCATCGACACTATTGCCTGGATTCCATAGAAGCCGGGCATTGGCAAAATGGGGCAATCCGTGAGGAAAAAAAGTCTTCTGCATCTGGCAGCTGACAAATCCGTCTAACTTAAGGTCAGCCAGTCTCCTGATATCTTCAGCTAAAAGATTCAGATAGCCATAATATCCCTGATCATAAAAATGAAAATACCACATATGGTAGTCGTATGCAAAACCAGGCCCCGGAAACGCCTCCTGCCACTTTTGTAAAAATCCGACAAGTTGCTGAATATTTGATGGGGGTTTGTTTTCATTCATCTGATAAGGAGGCAAATCAATATCTTCTGCAGGTAATTCATACGGCTCATTATAAAAACGTGCAATCGGAGCAAACATCAATGCAAACCGGTCTTTGTTTATCAACTTTTCCTCCTCCGGAGGCCAGATCAAATCGGAATAGATCAGAAACACTATACGGGTTGGAATATTTCTCTCAGTCAACTCCGTATCCAGATCATTCAAAATTTTTATATAATGATCACTTACTCTTTTATGACGGCACAAATCACACTCGCAGGTATTGTTGGTCCGGTCATCCAGCCAGAAATGAAGGTAATCAACTTCTGGATGAGTCTCTGCATAATCAGAAATCAGATGTACTAACCGGGTACGCACTTGCGGATTGCCATAACAGAGCTCTGTGGTTGTCGGCCCTCCTCTTAGCCGTTCACCATTTACGAGTGACAAAAGCTCAGTCTGATTTTCAGGTACAGTTATGTTACCCCAGTGATCACATTCCACCTCAGGATTACCAAAAAACACTCCATTCCAGCCATGACCTGCAGCATGAAGAAGCAGTCCCCTGCGTTTTATCTCTTTAGTTAACCTCTCATTAAATGCAATTACCTCAGTATCTTATAATGGACAAGAAGCCTAATTGGAGGGATAATCACGACTGTACCATGACTGAAAAAACTTTTTAGGCATAATAAAT
>JAAYJR010000231.1 GCA_012522835.1 Bacteroidales bacterium | reverse complement strand
GTAAAAAGTATCAGTGTATTTTCGCGCTGACCGGTACGCTCCAAAGCATCAATAAATTTGTTGGATTATCAATATGTCTTCCCAATGTGTGCAATGCCCATGAGTTTTCGCTAGCCCAGTTACGTAAATCGCTACCACAAATTCCCCATGCTTCAATTTTAATAACTACATGATCTTCTTCTGTGTAAGAATATTCCAGAATATCAGTTAATACGAGTATTCTTGGTTTTTGCAGTACTATATGCTTTCATTTTCTCCGATTTAAATTCAATAATTATACTTAATTCTACTTTGACAGATTAAAATAATTTGGAGTATTTTATATCTAACATTGTTAATCTGTCCATCAAACATTAACGCCACTGAATCAGGGCACTGTTTAATGCTTCCTCCACCCGCCACTGTGGTTTATGAAAATAGATCAATCCATGTCCGGGAAGCATTATATCCATTTCAACCTTTGCAAATTTCCGCAGAGATTCAATGTAAATTTTCTTATCGAAATCGAAAGAGCCATCCCAGCCAAAGTCACCAGCCAACAATGTACCGATAATATCTCCGCTAACAGTAATGCGTCTGTTTTCATAAATGAATGAATACGCAGTGCATCCCATGGAATGTCCGGGATAGTGTCCAATTTTAATTTTCAACCCCAAAATTTCAACCATGTCTCCATCAGAAACAATCCTATCCACTACTACAGGTGTAAACTTTTTGTGGTAGAGATAGCCCGCACAACGTTCATCTCCGGAAGCAACGGCATCAACAGTTTCCTTTACAGCAATAAACTTCACTCCTTTATTTTTTAAAATATGGGCCCCTCCGGCATGATCCAAATGAGGATGGGTAAGGAAACAATATTTTATATTGTCTGGCGATAAATCCCAGTATTTCATATTTCTGAAAATTTGTTCCATGGTATCACCGCACCCACAGTCGAACATTACCAATCCTTCTGGGGTTTTTAAAATGTATGAATTGGCATCGTTCCACAAAGCGCCCTGTAAATCAAAAGTCAATCCATTTAAATCGCCGCCAACCTGGTATAAATTTTTCAGTATTTGTGTTCCAGTTCCAATCATATCACTTTGGATTTGATTACTGAGCGTCGTTTTTCCAAATACAGTAGAACGAGTAATATTTGGTAAAACTATTGTTCCAGCAGCAAAAGCTGTTGAATTTCTTAAAAAATTTCTACGGGTATAACTATTATTTTTCATCTTAATAATTTTTTTTAATATGATTCCTAAAATATTCGTAACAATTACATTAACTACACAAAATGACAAATAATGGGTTTTTATAGCCCATTTTTCGTCGCCGGGAGGATCTTTTACACAACGTGGACTACTTTAGCCTTTTTTCAATGAATTTGTTCTTTCCGTTTGATTTTTTCTTTATTATAAACTCATCAAATAATTCTCCGTCAGCAGTAACTGCTTTATAATGAAGATTCTTTCCGTCAATTGATATTTCCTGAAATAACTGGACGTTCTCACCTCTCACTTTCATCCACTCTTTGTTACCAACTTCGTATAATTTTGGACCACTAACCGACACTACATATACGATAGAGGGCTTTGCAGAGAAATCGGAGACCATCCCCCGGGCGTAGGAGTGATCGTGTCCCGTTAAAACCATATCTACCCCATGTTTTTCAAGGATGGGTTGAAAATGAGTTCTCAGTTTTGTGTTGTCTCTGGATTCTGCCGAGGAGTAAAAGGGTAGGTGCGTGGTAACAATTACCCATTCCTTTGTGTTGACTGTCAAAAGTGAATCTAACCAAGCCATCTGACTATTTAGCATAATGTCGTTTTCGTCTTCTCTCAGTTCTTTTTTAATGGCCGAATCGATGGAAATAATTTTGAGGTTTTTATAATCAGAAAAAAAACACGTGTTCTTTACTTCCTTGGGTCCGTTTGCGGGCTGTGTGAATTGATAAGTCCAGTGTGGGTCAATTTCCAAGTTTTCTTGGTAGTCATGGTTGCCGGGCGTCATAACTTGCGGTACAGTTGCGAAAATGTAAGAACCCGCCACAAACCACTCGTGCCATTCCCAATCTCTTCCGGCACGGTTGATTATATCGCCGCCATAAAGCATGAATGAACATTCGGGGCTGTAATTATACGCCCTGCGGACTACTCGGGACCATTCCGATTTTAGATCAGCCTGCGGATCACCAAAATAGATAAACGAGAATCTGCTGTCATCGGATGAAGGCATCTTGAATTCGAACCATTCGCTCCAGAAACCTTCTTTCCCAACTCTGTATAAATATTTTTCACCGGGTTCCAAATCCGTAAAAATATGGGAGTGTTGGTTGGCTTCAATGTTGGGTTCACCCTCAAATACATACCTTAACCCAATATATTCATATTTCACCAATGTGGTTGTAGCTTTAAAAGACTTTGTGTTTGCAGGGTCAATACGTGTAGGTGTCATTCGTTGAAGTTCGCAAAAACCTTCGGTAGTGCTCAAATCAGTACGCCAGGTAACAGCCAGTGAAGTGGATGCATCTTCTGCAAGGTTTAAAATGATTCGATCGGGGAAGGGCGTTGCAATATTTTGTTGTCCAAAACTTGTGGAATTAAAACAAAGAGCGAATCCAAGTAGTAAAATAAACAGATGGTAATAATTTTTTCTTTTCATTGGTATTTTTTCTTTTTATTTGGATTTCTATGTCGTTTAGCCTTCGTGAATAAGTTTTCAAAATATTGAAATACATTGATTTGAAAATTTCAATGTATGTGAGTTAATTATTATCACAATTAAAGGCTCTTTCTCTTACCCTGTTGAGGAAATCATAGACTTTAGGAGTCTGATTAGCTTTGCTTGATGGCAAAACCTGCTTATTGTCCCCTTTTTTCTGGCCGCTAAGAAAATATAAACGAAATATACAAAAGGAGGTACTAATATATCGTACCTCCTTTTACTTTTTCCTATTGTTTAATACTGTAATGCTTTTTTAGGACGCCACACATACTTTACTAAAAAGATACTTTCAGCATTACC
>JAAYJR010000348.1 GCA_012522835.1 Bacteroidales bacterium | reverse complement strand
GGAAGAGATATCAACAAGAATAAATAAAATAGTTTATTGATATGATCGCTTGTAGAAAAAGCTTTACAGAAACTCTTTTATCATTAGCCAGAGAAGACCGTGACATTGTCGCTGTTACTACCGATGCACGTGGTTCTGTAACCTTGGATGAATTTGCCAAAGAACTTCCTGAACAATTTGTTGAATGTGGTATTGCCGAGCAGAATGCAGTGGGTATTTCGGCCGGGTTGGCCCATAGCGGGAAAAAAGTCTTTGTTTGCGGTCCTGCCTGTTTTTATGTAACACGCAGCCTGGAACAAATAAAAGTAGATGTAGCTTATAGCAAGAATAATGTTAAAATTTTTGGAGTAAGCGGGGGTGTAGCTTACGGGGCGTTGGGGAGCACACATCATAGTCTGCACGATATTGCTGTATTGCGCACTTTTCCCGGTATGACCATCATACTGCCGAGTGATGCCCGTCAGACAAAAAAGATAGCTCAAATGTTGGTTGACTATCCACATCCTGCTTATGTGAGGGTTGGCCGGGCTCCCGTTCCTGTTATTTATGAGAACGATGATTTTGAGTTTGCTATTGGAAAAGCAAATGTACTTCTGGGAGGTAATGACATCACTATAATAGGTACAGGTGAAACAGTATACCATGCTTACAAAGCCGGCAAAATGCTTCACGACAAAGGGATCAAAGCACGTGTGCTCGATATGGCTTCAATCAAACCATATGATAAAGATGCTATTGTGAAAGCCGCCAAAGAAACAGGCAGAATATTAACAGTTGAAGAACACAGCCAGTTTGGAGGGTTGGGAAGCCTTGTTACAGAAACGATATCTGAATCGCCTGTACCGGTTAAAATTATCGGGATTCCCGATGAACATGCAATCAATGGGAAATCTCCAGAAATATTTGCCTACTACGGATTGGATTACAAAGGAATATTCAACTCAGCCATTGATTTTTTGAAAAAACCGTCAGCCGAAAAATAAAATATATGAAGAAAAACAAAATCATTGCAGTAGATCAGAGTACTTCGGCAACAAAGGCTATGCTTTTCTCCGAAGATTTTCAGCTTATCTGCAGGAGTAATGTGCCTCATAAACAATACTATCCTAAAACAGGGTGGGTGGAACACGATCCATTGGAAATTTATGATAACGTTTTAATAGCGATTCGTGACCTTTTTGAAAAAAATCAAATAACACAGGAAGATCAATATTCTTTGTGCATTACCAATCAACGTGAAACAGTAGTTGTTTGGAATAAGGTGACGGGGAATCCTGTATGCAATGCTGTAGTATGGCAGGATCTCAGGGGAGATAGCATTTGCAAAGATTTGGTAGCAAACGGTTTTTCAAAATCGGTGAAAGAAAAATCCGGACTGATCATTGACCCTTACTTTTCGGCAAGCGGAGTCAAATGGATTTTAGACAACGTAGAAGGTGCACGCAAGGCTGCTGAACAAGGAGATTTATTAATGGGAACCATAGATTCCTGGCTCATATGGAAACTTACTGAAGGTCAAGTTCATGCTACTGATCACACCAATGCTTCCAGAACATTATTGTTCAATATTCATAAACTGGCATGGGATGAAGATTTGCTGGGCTTGTTTACGATACCGGCATCTATGTTGCCAAAGATTTTGCCGTGTGATTCTGTTTTTGGAGAGACAACGGTTAACAATTTGTTTCACCAACCAATATTGATCGCCGGTGTTATTGGTGATTCGCACGGAGCCTTAACGGGACAGATGTGTTTTGAGGAAGGCCTTGGAAAAACGACTTATGGAACCGGATCTTCTGTAATGGTTAATATTGGTGAAAAAGCTGCGCCGGCTCCCGAAGGATTGGTAACCTCTATCGGTTTTTCTGCATTGGGCAAAGTTTTTTATGCTTTTGAAGGGAACATTCACAGTACCGGAGCTACAGTCAAATGGGTGAAAGAAAATCTGGGTCTTATTTCTTCAACAGATGAAATTGAGGCTCTGGCATCTTCAGTCTCAGATAATCAGGGAGTATATTTCGTGCCTGCCTTTTCAGGCCTTGGAGCTCCCTGGTGGCAATCCAGTGTCAAAGCGGCTGTTTTTGGATTGAGTTTTGGTGTGGGAAAAGAACACATTCTAAGAGCTGTACTTGAATCTATCGCTTACCAGGTGAATGATCTGATCCTGGCAATGACACAGAAGGCAAAAATATCCTTAAAAGAGTTGCGTGTTGACGGTGGCCCTACCAAAAACCGGCTTCTTATGCAGTTTCAGGCAGATCTGTTAAGGGTTCCCGTGAATTGTTCCAATATTGAAGAAGCCTCTGCGCTGGGTGCAGTGATCATGAACGGTTTTGCCAGAAAGGTCCGTACCGGCTTTAAAGAAGTCTCTGAATTACGAGGTGAGACAAGATCGTATTCACCTGTAGCTGATGAAAAAAGCATGACTTTGGTATATGAAGGATGGCTCAAAGCAGTAAAACAATTAATAAAATAAAAATATCAATTAAAACTAATAATGAAAAATATGGACATGAAAAAGAAAATGTGTTTTGGTGTTATCATAGGAACACGGGCATACTTCAATTCTGAGTTGGCACGTGACGTTCGTAAGCAATTGCTGAAAACACTGACAGAGCAGGGATACGATTATGTCATTCTGCCCGAAGATGCAACTGTTACAGGAAGCAGCAGCATTGAAACACGAGAAGACGGGCTGAAATGTGCCGATCTCTTTAAAAAGAACAGGGATCGTATTGACGGCATCATTGTGTCTTTACCGAATTTCGGTTTTGAGATAGGGATAATCAATGCCATTAGTGTCGCCGATCTTCGGGTTCCCGTTCTTGTTCAGGCTTGTGATGATGAAAATGATAAGGTAGACCTGGACAGCCGAAGGGATGCTTTTTGCGGTAAAATATCGGTTTGCAACAATTTGTATCAGTTTGGAATACCCTTTACAGATACCACCTTGCATACCTATTCTATTTACTCGGATTTGTTGGCAAAAGACATCAACCGTTTTGCAGCTGTTTGCCAGGTTGTTAAAGGACTCGGACATGCCAGGATAGGTGCTATTGGAGCACGTCCTGCAGGTTTTCAAACCGTACGTGCAAGTGAAAAAATTTTACAGGCTTCAGGGATTACTGTAGTCCCGGTGGATTTATCAGAAATCATTGAAGATGCCAGGAAGATAGATGACAATGATCCTTTGTTGATCAACAAATTGGAAGAAATAAAAGAATACGCCAATGTGCCTAAGGATTTTGATGATAAATTGATGATCCAGGCAAAATTCGGTCTGACTGTGGAAAACTGGATTGAAGCAAACGATATTGATGCTGTAGCTATTCAATGTTGGGATTCATTGGAAAAAAATTATGGCTGTGCTGCTTGTATTACAATGAGTATGCTGGGAGAAAAATTAATCCCTGCTGCCTGTGAGGTAGATATTGCCGGGGCCATTGCCATGTACGCTCTCACTT
>JAAYJR010000428.1 GCA_012522835.1 Bacteroidales bacterium | reverse complement strand
GTTCATTGCCTTATCCCTTGCCGTTCACTTCAGTGAACGGGTTTAAATGGATAATGCCCAGATGTAGCAGCCAGCGGTTCAATGCCTTATCCCTTGCCGTTCACTTCAGTGAACGGATTTAATAAAATTATTTTAATAATTCTCATATTATAAACTAAAATGATTAATCAATTCCATAAAAAAATCACATTATTGCTTCTTTATGCAGGAATCTCACAGGAGGCAATTGCTTATACCAATTTTAACAAACCAGATCTGTTACCCAATATAATCATCATCCTTGCTGATGATATGGGCTATGGAGATGTCTCTTGTTTTAATGAGAACTCAAAGATCATTACCCCCCGCCTTGACAAACTGGCATCGGAGGGGATCCGGTTTTCAGATGCACATACAAGTTCGGCAGTATGTACCCCGACACGTTACGGAATATTAACCGGCCGCTACAACTGGAGATCACGGCTGAAAAGCGGTGTTTTGTCCGGATATTCCGAAGCATTGATAGATAATGAAAGGCTGACTGTCGGGAAATTATTGCAAACCAAAAATTATCATACTGCCTTTGTCGGCAAGTGGCACCTGGGCTGGGACTGGCAATTTAAATCACCTGATGAAAAAAGCGAAGACAGGCTGGATGCAGGTAATCATAATCCCGATGTCGATTTTAACAAACCTGTAAAAAAAGGACCTCCGGAGAGGGGATTTGATTACTCTTACGGATTTTCAGGTTCACTGGATATGCCTCCCTATGTTTATGTCGAAAACGGGAAGGCAACCTGTATACCTCACGATACAACACAATGTGTTGATGAAAAGGGATTCTGGAGAAAAGGGATTACAGGCTCGGACTTTATACATGCAGAAGTACTGCCTCATCTTGCCAAAAAGTCTATTCAGTATATTGAGTCACATGCACAAAATCCACAACCATTCTTTCTATATTTTGCATTGCCTGCACCACACACTCCAATACTTCCGACAACAGAATTTTTGGGGAAGAGCAATACAAATTTTTATGGTGACTTCGTGCTTCAGGTAGATGATGTTGTGGGCAATGTTGTCAGTGCACTTGAAAAACATGGGATCCGAAATAATACTGTGGTCATATTTATTTCCGATAACGGTTGCTCCCCGCGCGCTGACTTCGAAGAGCTTAAAAAGGCCGGACACAATCCGTCATATATATTCAGGGGCAGTAAAGCTGATATTTATGAAGGAGGTCACAGAGTCCCGTTTATAGTAAGCTGGCCTGACAAAATCAAAAAAGGCCAGATATCTGACGAAATAATATGCACTACAGATATTTTCGCTACCATTGCCGACATCACAGGATATAAATTACCAGGTAATGCAGGAGAGGACAGCTACAGTTTCCTCCCGGTAATGACAGAAAAAAGTTATAAAAGCCCTTTACGCGAAGCTACTGTCCACCACTCTATTCAGGGCCGGTTTGCCATAAGACAGGGGCAATGGAAACTCATCCTTTGGCCCGGCTCAGGTGGTTGGAGCTACCCGAAAACTGAAGAGGAAATGAAAAATATGCCACAGTTCCAGTTGTATGACATAGAAGCAGATCCCTCAGAATCGAATAATATCGCGGAAAAATATCCACAGAAAGTGAATCAGCTAAAAGAATTATTAACTGAATATAT
The DNA here is from genome assembly GCA_012522835.1 of Bacteroidales bacterium. GTDB lineage: Bacteria > Bacteroidota > Bacteroidia > Bacteroidales > Prolixibacteraceae > JAAYJR01. The sequence goes on along the minus strand of JAAYJR010000428.1, from coordinate 2,936 downwards.
TTTACAGGGACGAAGCACACCCGGAGAACCGCAAAAAAATGAAGGCATGGACAACTGGGAGGAAATTAAAATCTTATTTTAGTCTTGGAATATTATATGAAAACAAATTCTATCACAATAGAAAATTTTGAAAATGATTCGGTTGAAATATTTGATTTTATAGACCAAAAACCTGAAATTGCAAAAAAAATGATTGATAAGCATGATTCATTGATGCAAGTACGAATAAATTAATTTTTTTACTCTATGATTGATCTTTACCACCCTTCAAACTGGAAATATACAAGCCCAGAAAAAGAGGGTTTTCATGCTGTTATAACACCTGATAATTCTGCATGCCTGGTGACATGGATTTTCCGGTTGAACCTGTTAAAAGGTAACTCATATACACTAAGTGATGAAAAACTGGAACTTAACGGCCTTGTCTTTGATGGTAACGTAAAGTTAATTCATGATGGAGAGGTTTCCAACCTGAATAAACTCGATTCCTTTTACCTGCCTGCTGGTGTTAATGTTGAGATAATTGCAGGAGAAGATTGTTCGATATACTTTGGAGGTAGCTTCTGTGAAGGGAAAGGAAAATTTTTTACAAGAAAATTTAACCTGACCCTGCCTCTTGGAGATATCCATCAGATACACGGGGTTCCGCCTTATAAGCGGGAAGTATTTATGACTATCGCTCAAGAAGATGAGGGATCAAGGCTTATATGCGGTATTACTTTGGGGGATCCCGGCTTGTGGACCAGCTGGCCGCCTCACCAGCATACTAAAGACCTGGAGGAAGCTTACTGCTACTTTGATATTCCACGCCCAAAATCTGCTTTTCACATGTGCAGCAGAAAATCCGGGAAATTTGAATTTGTGCATCCGGTTTCTACCGGTGATTGCATTATAGTTCCCGAAGGATATCATCCTACCTGCGGTATGCCGGGTGTGAAAAGTTGCTATTTCTGGGTGATGGCTGCCCATTCACCTGACAGACGGCGTTACGACCTGGCAGTTAATGATCCTGCTTTCGCATAATTAATAAACCAATGGACACAACCAATAGAAGGTCATTTTTAAAAACAGGTATCCTGTCAACAGGAGCAGTTTTTTTAACCGGGATCCCGGTCATGGGATCCTGTACAAACGATAAAAAAATGAAAACGATTCAAATCAACGAGGTGAGTTCAAATTTCGAAAGAGAACCATTAATAAGGCCCTTCGGATTCAAAGGGGGTTACATGACCGAGATTTGGCAGACAGCTGCATGGTTAAAAAGTTCAGAAGGTATAACTGCAACCGGACTGTGCACGCAAAATGTATTATGGTCTGATGCAGCTGTTTTCGCACAACATTCTGAAAGCGGAGGAAATGCGCTTATGTATGCAATGACTGAATATGCGCTTCAAATGATTAAAGGAAGTTCATTTACAGATCCGGTAGATTTTCTTGACAAAATTTGGAAAGAGGTACTTGATTACGGGAAAAAAGTAACTGGTAATCCGGGTTTACGTGAGACTTTTGCACTGAATGCATTGGTGGGTGTTGACAATGCCTTGTGGATATTATATGCCCGGGAGAATGGCATGAAAAATTTTGATGATATGATTCCCGAAAAATGGCGATATGCGGTATCACATAAAAGTAAATCGGTAGCAAGTATTCCTCTTATGGCTTACTCCATTCCGGTTAACGAGATAAAAGAGGCAGTTGAAGATGGCTACTTCTTTATGAAAATAAAAATTGGACAACCGGGAACGCAGGAAGAGATGCTGGAAAAAGATAAAGCACGCCTTACAGAAATCCATAATGCAATTGGCCATTACAAAACAGAGCATACAAAAAACGGTAAATTACCGTACTATTTTGATGCGAACGGCCGGTACGAAAAAAAGGATACCTTGATGAAACTGATTGACCATGCAAAAAAAATAGGAGCTTTTGAACAAATTGCTATTATTGAAGAACCTTTCCCGGAAGAGCTGAAAATTGACGTAAGCGATATTCCCATACGCCTTGCTGCTGATGAAAGTGCCCATACCGACGAAGATGCAAAAGAACGTATTGAGATGGGCTACAAGGCTATTGCACTGAAGGCTATTGCGAAAACCCTGAGCATGACCCTGAAAATTGCGAATGTTGCCAAGCGTAATGATATCCCGTGCTTTTGTGCTGACCTGACTGTAAATCCTATTCTGATAGACTGGAATAAAAACGTCGCTGCCAGACTTGATCCGTTCCCGGGATTAGGAACCGGATTGATGGAAACAAACGGACATCAGAATTACAGAAACTGGAAAACAATGGAAAATTACCACCCTTATGCTGGTGCCGCCTGGAGGAAACCTACTGATGGCTTATTTCACCTGGATAAAGATTTTTATGAAAAAAGTGGCGGAATCTTAACCGACTCGAAGCACTATAAAGATATGTTTACAAAAATATAGCCTGGTAATAAATTTTAATAATATAAATCATATATTGTCATTGATGGTTTTGTGGGATAACCCTGGAACCGTCGGCTGAAGCCGACGGCAAGGGATAAGGCCAGATGCAACAGGCTGCAATTAATAAAATAAGGCTGAAGCCGACGGCAAGGGATAAGACCAGATGCAACAGGCTGCAATTAATAAAATAAGGATGAGGTCAACAGCAAAGGATAAGGCCAGATGTTTTAGGCTGCCGAATAGTACAGGCTGCTGAGGCCAACAGCAAAGGATAAGGCTCTGATAAAGGCAGCCTGATTGTTCACAATCCTATCCCTTGCCGTTCGCTTCAGTGAACGGATTTAAATGAACAATACAGCAGCCAGTAGTTCTCTGACATATCCCTTGCCGTTCGCTTCAGCGAACGGATTTAAATGGATAATGCCCTAGCAGCCAGCGGTTCAGTGCCTTATCCCTTGCCGTTCACTTCAGTGAACGGATTTAAATGGATAATGCCCTATATGG
>JAAYJR010000321.1 GCA_012522835.1 Bacteroidales bacterium | reverse complement strand
TCTGAGATACCTTCAAAAAACCCGGAATATTTTTTTACTTCCTCATTAACATTCTCTGATGAAAAGTAGGATTCCAGCGATTTTTCCTCCTCAATTGTTGATTCACCGTCAAAATATTTTTGCAGTAGCTGTTTTACTTCTTCTGTCTTCATCTGAATTAATTTTTAAAAATTCATCACGCACTTTTTTTCTTGCCCTTGAAAGATTCACCCGTATGGCATTCACCTCTAATCCGGTTAATTCTCCAATTTCTTCATAAGTTAATTGTTCAATATCACGCAACTGCATCACTGTACGCTGCAAACCGGGCAACCACCCGATTAATTTTTTTATCTGTTCAGCCGATTCGGATAATTCCATTTCATAATGAACGTCAACTGCGTTTTCCTTCATGATGTCATTGGTTTCATTGTCAACCGGCACCATTCTGTCACCTCTGATAATGTCGAGACACCTGTTCCGGGTGATCCGCATTGCATAGGCCTCAATATTATTTATCTGGTTTAATTCATCCCGTTTTTGCCAGAGTTTAAGGAAAACATCCTGAACAACATCCATGGCTTTGTCTGAATCGTTCAGAAGATATATTGCAAAGCGGAATAACTTTTTGCTTACAGGCAGTACCTCAGCTTTAAAATCATTTGCAACCATTGGCATTTTTATCTTCTTTCAACATTTATTGTTGATTATCAAAGTTAAGACGCTTATCTTTACATTTCATTACATGATTAATTAATTTTTTAATTAAAAAATTTTTTTATAAATTGATTATTGATTTTCTAAATCAGTCATATTCACATGATAAAGTTATTATTGTATATACCGGAGTATTTTGAAAAGAGAAGGAAAGTATTTTATTTTATTATCCTGATTTCCGGAATCTCCTTTAATTCCCATTGCCAGAAATCCGGAATTTTTTCTGCCGGACAAAAAGTTTTAAAAGCAGGTTCAGGTTACAGTTTCACAGAAGGCCCAGCTTTAGCAGCTGACGGACGTGTGTTCTTCACTGACCAGCCAAATGACAAAATTTTCATCTGGGATGAGAAAAAAGGGATAACATTATTTCTTGATAATACGGGCAGGGCAAATGGTTTATACTTTGATCCGGAGGGAAAATTAATTGCCTGTGCAGATCTGAAAAATCAATTAGTTACATATGGCAATAATGGAGAAATTGAGGTAATTTATGAAGATTACGGAGGGAAACATCTTAACGGGCCTAATGATTTGTGGATAACCCCCAGCGGAGGGATCTATTTCACAGATCCTTATTACCACAGAAACTACTGGAACGACGGGCATAAAGAAGAGCAGGATGCCAGGGGAGTTTACTTTCTCAACTCCGGGGGAGAAATTAAAAGGGTAATTGATGATTTTGTCCAGCCAAACGGAATAATCGGAACACCGGACGGAAAAACCCTTTATGTGGCGGATATTAACGACCGTAAAATCTGGAGATATGATATATTGCCCGACGGATCACTTGCCGGTAAAACATTTTTTGCACCTCATGGATCTGACGGAATGACTATTGATAACAGGGGAAATATTTATCTGACCTATAAAAAGGTCTGGGTTTATTCCCCCGGTGGTGATCTCATTGAGGAGATTGAGTTACCGGAAAGCCCTTCCAATGTATGCTTTGGAGGGGAAAAACGAAATATTCTTTTCATCACTGCCCGTACTTCTGTCTATACATTGAAGATGAGAGTCAGGGGAGTGAAATGATACCGGGTATGCCCGGCTATTTTCCAACAGCCGGCCTTTTATGCCGGATTGTACCCTATTCCTGTTTCGGCATTTTAACAGCCCCCAGGTTCGTTATTTTGTAATCAGATAAGGAAAATTGTTTGCCGGAGTTATTATCAACTTTTGTAACCTGCATAAAAGATTTTTCACCTGATTGCTTATCGGTTGTAGTAACTTCCATCATGTAGCCCCATGGGAAACCCTGTGCATAAAGGTTGGTTTTAAACAGAGTGTTGAAGTAATCACGTGTATCCAGTTTTAAATCATTTGTGACCCAGATTAGTGATTCCGATTCTTCATCGCTGTATTTATACTCTTCACATTTATAACCGGCAATAGTTTTGGTTTTTCCTGTTTTGGATAAATTGGGATTTGCCAGAATTTCTTCAGGAGTCGCTTCTGATTGTATATCCTGCATTAACTCGCTCTCCTCACCAAAAAATGAACCGATTCCATATACAAGCCCTGCTTTTTCACCATTATCTTCACTTAAAATTATTATCGCTTCATTTTTTACATCAATTATAAATTTTCCCTGGCCGGGCTCTCCCATATTTCCTGAAATAACTTCATAGGCCATGCTGTTGGTCTGTGGATTAAAGTGAGTGACAAATTCCCCTTCATTCTCTTTTTTTCCGCTTTTGTCAAATGACTCAATATGCATTTGTATCAGATTGTTGTAATTGTAACTGTTTTCAACGGGAACAGGGTCGCCGGCTATTCCTAAACCTTTCAACATTCTTTGCATTCTCTGTTCATCAGAGCCTCTTTCACTGCCTGCTTCATCAGAAGGGGACGTATTATTCTGTTCAAGGGACTCTTCAACCTTGTCTAGTTGTTTGTCTATCGATTCATCCAGTTTGCGTTCTGCCCGTTCCTCCACCTTTTTTTCCACTTTTTCTTCTACTTTCTCTTTAAGTTTGTTTAAAAGTCTTTGACCGTAAACAGGCTGAAAGAAAAATAAGGTCATAGCGTCCACAAATGAAATTTTTCCAAGGGTTTTCATAATCATACAAATTTAATGTGGTAAAATTTTTTTAATAAAATTAATAAATTCAGGAATGTGTTATAAAAGTAACCCATTTCTAAATGCAATATAAAAAAAATTAACGAAATCTGATTATATTACTCACTATTCACTTCATTTAAAAAAGTTTGATAAATTTGTTTGCTTATTGATGAAAAACTGAATGTTATCTTATTAAAATTAAAAGAATAAGAATATGGATTATGATGTATTAATTATTGGCAGTGGTCCCGGAGGTTATGTCACTGCTATCAGGGCCGCGCAATTAGGTATGAAAGTGGCTGTTATTGAAAAAGAGAGTTTAGGGGGAATTTGTCTTAACTGGGGTTGTATTCCAACAAAATCTTTACTTAAAAGTGCACAGGCATTTGAATATGCCCTGCATGCCTCTGAATATGGAGTAACAGTCGAAGGTGCTGTTAAACCCGATTTTTCTGCAATGATTAAGCGGAGCAGGGGAGTAGCTGAAGGAATGCGCAAGGGTATTCAATTTTTGTTCAAAAAGAATAAAGTCGAAGCAATAGCAGGAGTTGGAAAGCTTGCTTCCAAAAACACAGTGGAAGTGACAGATGAGTCGGGTAAGAAGAAGAAATATACTGCAAAACATATAATCCTGGCAACAGGTGCACGCTCCAGAGAATTACCCAATCTGCCGCAGGACGGCAAAAAGATCATAGGTTACAGAAAAGCCCTTAGCCTGGATAAGAGGCCTGAAAGTATGGTGGTTGTGGGCTCCGGTGCAATAGGAAGTGAATTTGCATATTTCTATAACTCAATAGGTACTAAGGTTACACTGGTTGAGTTCATGCCAACACTTGTCCCGAATGAAGATGAGGAGGTGGCAAAACAGCTGGAGCGCTCCTTTAAAAAATTAAAGATGAAGGTGATGACCAATTCAACAGTGGAGAAGGTGGACACCAGGGGTAACCTTTGTAAAGTAACAATAAAAACACCAAAGGGGGAAGAGACAGTTGAAGCTGAAATAGTTCTTTCAGCAGTTGGAATTACTCCTAATACAGAAGGAATTGGCCTGGAAGAGACTGGTGTTAAAACTGAAAAGGGACGGGTAGTTACAGATGAATTCTACCGGACAAATGTTGAAGGTGTATATGCCATCGGTGATATTCTTCCTGGTCCGGCACTCGCTCATGTAGCTTCAGCTGAAGGTATCGTGTGTATTGAAAAAATTGCAGGACTGAATCCGCAACCTGTTGATTATAATAATATTCCCGGCTGTACTTATACTAATCCTGAAATTTCATCGGTGGGATTTACAGAGGCAAAAGCTAAAGAGGCAGGCTATGAAGTAAAAGTGGGTAAATTCCCCTATTCTGCCAGTGGTAAAGCCAGTGCTGCCGGACAAAAAGACGGATTCATTAAGCTGATTTTTGATGCTAAATACGGTGAATTGCTCGGTGCTCATATGATAGGTGGTAATGTCACAGAGTTGATTGCAGAGATAGTTGTGGCCAGGAAACTTGAAATAACCGGACACGAACTAATTAAAACTATTCATCCACATCCAACAATGAGCGAAGCTATTATGGAAGCTGCCGCCGCCGCTTATGATGAGGTGATCCATATATAATGAAAAAATTTCTCAGATTATACCATTTACCCTTATGTCGTTTTGATAATAAGGGTTTTTTA
>JAAYJR010000180.1 GCA_012522835.1 Bacteroidales bacterium | reverse complement strand
TTTTATACCGGAGAGTTGCCGGAGTGGTCGATCGGGGCAGACTCGAAATCTGCTGTCCTGCCTGGCGGGACCGGGGGTTCGAATCCCTCACTCTCCGCACAGTAATAGTGCACCGAAGATCTCACTGTTGGGAAACAGCTATAACGATCCATTTTCCAGAACACTTCTGCATCTCAGATTATAAAATGCTTAATTGTTCAAAAAAGAATCCTCAATTTCTAAATAACTTTCAATCTCCTCCTTCTGTAAATTATATGCAGCACTCAGTTTCTTTACCAGGTCTTTGCGCTGTGATGCAAGGTTTGTAGTTTCAGAAATATCATCTTTCAGATTATACAGTTGCCAATCCAGTTCAGGACCTTCACGAATAATCTTCCAGTTACCCCAGTGTAATGCTGCAAAATTACTATACTCAAAAAACAGAGTAGGATGAGGAGATACATCAGTCAAACCTGTCAAAACCGGTAAAAAATTAATTCCATCAATAAAACGGTCCTGAGGTAAAGGGGCTCCTGCTATATTTGCAATTGCCGGAAACAGATCGAGCGACCACAACCTGGTTTTAACTACTGAACCTGCTCGGATTTTACCCGGCCACTTAGCAATTGCTGCAACCCGTATACCACCTTCCCAGAGAGTAACCCCTGCCCCTTTAAAAGGCTCGTTAGACTGGATATTTGAATCGATATAGGGGTAAAATGCACCATTGTCTGAATAAAAAAAGATAAAAGTATTATCAGAAATACCCAATGAATCCAATGTTGCTATAACCCTGCCAATAGCCATATCTACAGCCGTGACAACCGCATTGAACCTTTTTTTGGGATCCTTTTCATCCGGCGATAATTTATATGGTTTGAAAGCGTAGTCAGGCGCTTTCCAGATATTTTCATCATCAGGATCTATATTCCTTTCACCCGGATGATGGGGTGCATCAAATGGAAGGTAAACAAACCAGGGTTTTGAAACAGTGTTATTTTCAATTATAAAATCAATGGCTGCATCAGCAAACAGGTCAGTGGAATACTCACCAGGCCGGCTGACCTGTTCAGTATTATGATGCAGATCATGTTTACCGGCATAAACATGCATAAAGTGATCTGCATTCCCTGATGCAATTCCAAGGAATTCATCAAACCCCCTTTCTGTTGGCCTTGAACCTGGGGCAAATCCAATATTCCATTTTCCAAAAGCACCAGTAGAATAAGGAACCGGAGCATTTTTTAAAACCCCGGAGATCAATATCTCTGATTGTCGAAGGCCGATACCATAATTACCAGCTATTCCGGGTAGCTGATAGTCAAGCTTATTCCGCTGGGGAATCCGGCCGGTGAGCAGAGCTGCCCTTGAAGCTGTGCAGGTGGGACAAGCTGTATAAAAATTATTCAACAATGCACCTGACTCTGCCAGGCTTTCAATATTCGGTGTCTTAATTGGTGATCTTTTATTAAATACACTTAAATCACCATACCCTATATTATCAACAGTAATTATTAGAATATTAGGGCTTTTAGCATTTGAAAAAGACTCTGCTTCTGACTTACTGCTAATAATGACAAAAAAAGTGATTAATAATGAATAACCTGTTCTTCTTATATTCATAGAATTTTAACTCCATCTAAAAAATTAATGAAAAATATATTTATCGTAAAACCGGATGATCAAAACCT
>JAAYJR010000477.1 GCA_012522835.1 Bacteroidales bacterium | reverse complement strand
GTGATAGATTTTAATAATCATATTTTCTAAATAAACATATGTATTAAATATTTTTTGCTTTATTTTGCACAGTTAAATCCATATTATAATGGAACGGGTCATTCCGGCAATAATCGGGAAAAAGTGAAATATTATTACTGTCGGGTTCCTTTTTATATTTTATAAATTAATACTTGTAAACGAATGAATCAAACATGAGCTTTGATAAATAAAAATTTAAAACAAATGAAAAAATTAACCTTTTTTGTGATATCTGTTCTTCTCTCTTCCGGCTTATTAGCTCAGGAGGTTCAGGACTCGACCAACTGGAAAATTTCCAGACAGGCCTCGATAAATTTCAGCCAGCTATCATTTTCCAACTGGATTGCAGGAGGTAAAAATTCAGTTTCAGGTGTAGGCTTGCTTGATCTTAATGCGAATTATAAAAAAGATAAAATTCACTGGGATAACTCTTTGAAAGCCGGGTACGGACTAATGAAGGAGGGTGATAACGAACTGATAAAGAATGAAGACAAACTGGACCTTAATACCAAATTGGGTGTTGAAATGAAAAATGAACACCTGCTTTTTTCCACTTTTATGAATTTCCTGACTCAATTTGCCGATGGATATAAGTATCCAAATACCGCAGATAAAATTTCAGGCCTTTTTGCACCGGCTTACCTGACTATTGCATCAGGATTGGATTATCAATCATCTGAAATGTTTTCACTGTTTTTTACACCTGTTTCGGGAAAATTTACTTTCGTCCTTGATGATCAACTTTCTGATATTGGAGCTTTTGGTGTGGATCCGGGTAAAAAAACCAGAGCAGAGATGGGTGCTGCAATTAAAAGCGAATTTAAAACTCCTGTCGCTAAAAACGTTAATTTATCAACCTCCCTGATGCTATTTTCCAACTATTTTCATCAGCCTCAAAACATTGATGTTAACTGGGATGTAGCAATCAACATGAAAATCAATGAATATCTTTCAGCAAATTTACTTACCAATCTTATCTACGATCATGACATATTGATACCACTCGATAATGAAGGGAATGTAGGAAGAAGAGTGCAGTTTAAACAGCTGTTTGGAGTGGGACTGAATATAAAATTCTGATTTAATTATTTCTGCCGGATGCCAGATTTCAATATTATCTATATCAGGAAAAGAAGATGATAAAAATAATTTTACGAACTTTTGTAGTGATCCTTTTACTGACCGGTTGCCGGCAATAGTATAAGGATAAGGGGTACGTATCTACATGGTATGTCTGCTGCGCTGATGAGTTCCCAAACGTATTTACATTTTCTTCTCCCGCCGAAGGTACATTTATCGGATGGTATACAGCAGCTGCCGGTTTTGACGGATTCCTGCGCTGGGCATATAACAGCTGGGTGAAAGAGCCACTAACAGACTCCCGCTTTCGTACATGGCCGGCTGGCGACACCTATATTGTTTACCCCGAAGCCCGCAATTACCCCAAAGTGATCAAAAATAATTATGTAATTCTCATGATCCTTCTGATTTTCGCTTGCAGATATTTTTATCAATAACAACTTTTAAGCCCCATTTACAAGACAAACTAAAGTTTCAAAAATGATTTTTTTAATTTTTCGGGGTTACATTTCCGGATTTCAGGGTATAAATAGATAGATAAGACTTGACAATGCCCCTTGTTAAGTAATAATCTTTTATAAAGATTACTTGTTATGGACGCAAAAACCTTAAATCCAAATGACAGAAGTTTATCTGCAGATAAACTTTTGTCAGGCATAATAACTGTAGATGTTGGCGGCAGGATTACCTATGCTAATAACGAAGCAGCACAAATTTTTAATCTGCCAGTCAAACAATTAACGACTAAAAAAATAGCAGATTTCCAATGGAAATCAAAAAATGGGAAAGGTATTGATAATAGCCTGCACCAGCTGTCAGACGCCCTTAATACCGGCAATATAAAAAAAGGATTTACAGCATGTGTTTATATTAACTCCGATTCTGATAGTAAATGGCTTAATATTGGTGTCATACCCCGGCTGGATCAGAAGCAAAACAAAGTTTTAAATGCTAATATTATTCTAAATGACATAACTGATAAAATTAAAGCAGAACAAACTAATAAGAATTTAAAAAAAAGGGATTTAACCTTTAGGGATAAATTCCGTGGAATGATTTATCGCTGCAATATTAATAAACAACTTACACCTGAATATATCAGCCGGGAGGCAAAAAAATTAACCGGTTATGCGGCGACTGACATAATGCAAAATCCGGGACTGTTATTTGACGGATTAATTCACCCCGTCGACAAAAGAAAAGTCAGTGCAAAAATTAAATGTGCTATCAATAAAAATAACAATTTTTCAATCAAATACCGGATAGTTACCGCAAAAGGAACAGAAAAATTTGTGATAAATCATGGCAGGATAATCAATAATAAAGAGACTCCGGTCTCGCTTGAAGGTTATATTGAAGATATAACTGAAGAAAAAATTTTAAAAAGAAAACTTGAACACAAACTGAAAATAGAAAAAACTATTTCCAATATAACATCAAACTTTATAGGGTTATATAACCTGGATGATGCCATTAACAGATCGTTTGCAGAAATTGGAAAAATAACCAACGCCGACAGAATATATCTCTTTCTTGCTAACAGCGACGGTAAAACAGTTGACAACACACATGAATGGTGTGCAACAGGAGTTTTGCCTCATAAAGCTATACTGCAGGATCTTCCCATAGAGTTATTTCCATGGTGGACAAAAAAAGTAATGAATAATGAAATAATTAAAATTGAGAATATTTCATCTTTACCTGAAGAAGCAGACGCAGAAAAAAAGTTACTCGAAATTCAAAATATAAAGTCCCTTATAGCTCTACCTTTAAACATAGATGATACGACAAAAGGTTTTGTTGGATTTGATTATGTTAAAAATTCAAAAACCTGGAGTAAGGAAGACCTGACAATATTAAAAACTCTGGTTAATATTTTTTCAAATGCATTGATAAAAGATAAAATTGAAAAAAGTTTTTTAAAAAGCGAGAAAAAATTTCGTTCCCTGTTTGAAGATGACAAAATACCGAAGGTTCTCCTGGATCCGGAGACGGGTAATATTATTGATGCTAATAAAGCAGCATTCATTCTTTTAGGCCGGGAACACGAAGAGCTACTTGAAATGAACTTAAAACAGATAAGCATATCTTCACCTGTCGAAATTTTCCAAAGGTTAAAAGATGTGAAGAACAATAAAAACCTCAACCATATATTCAAAGCCAGATTAAAAGATGGTTCTCTTAAATATATAGAAGCATTCAGCAGTTTAATTGAGATTGAAAATAACAATATCATTCATGCAATATTTCACGATATAACCGAAAGCAAAAATATTGAAGGTACACTGAAACTGTTTAAGAAAGTCATTGAACAGAGTCCGGGATGTATTTTTATTGCTGACAAGGATGGATTTATAACATATTCAAACCCTATGTTATCCGAAGTTTCCGGATATCCAAAGGAGGAGATCAATGGCAAAAAAATTGATTTTTTATTATCAGACTTTCAGGACAATAATACATATAAAAATATTTGGAAAACAATAAATTCAGGAAAAAACTGGAGTGGTGAGATACTCAATAAGAAAAAAAACAACGAATTTTATTGGGAAAAAATAAATATCTCCCCCATAATTACAAATGATGAAATAACTCATTTCGTTGGAATTAAAGAAGATATAACTAAGAATAAAAAAAATTACCAGGAATTAATTCAGTCTAAGAAAAAAGCAGAGGAGAGTGATCGGCTTAAATCTTCATTTCTGGCCACGATAAACCATGAACTCCGTACACCATTAAATTCAGTTATCGGATTTAGTGAAATTATAAAAGATACTACTTCTGAACCTGAAACTGCAAAATCAGCTAAGATTATATATGATAGTGGCTTGGATCTGCTTGAGATTATAAATGATATAATAGATCTTTCAGTAATTGATAATTTTAAAATCAAATTAAGGACTGAAACTTTCAAATTGGAATTGTTGTTCCACATTCTAAAAAAACAACTTCAGGAACTGCTCCAAAATGCAGACAAGGAAAATTTAATAGAATTAAAATTTAACGCTGATCCCGGAATACTGGATCAAACCATAATAGCAGATAAGGGTAAAATAATCCAGATAATGCTAAACCTTTCTAAAAATGCCGTAAAATTTACTGATTCAGGCACTATTGAACTTGGTATCAAACAAAACCAAAACAGGAATTTTTCTTTCTATATAAAGGATACCGGTATAGGCATTTCAAAAAATCAACAGAATATGATTTTTGACATTTTCAGACAGGTTGACGACACTCTTACCCGAAAGTATGAAGGAGTTGGTATCGGACTTGCAATTTCTAACAAAATTGCCAATACATTAAAAGGTAATATTTCTGTTCAATCTGACGTTGGGAAAGGATCAACTTTTACCCTTTCAATCCCGGCCGGAATATCAACAGATAAAAATGAAATTACTCCTGAATACAATAATGGAACTCCGGACCTGACAGGAATTAATATTCTTGTCGTTGACGATGACAGGACAAATTTGTTACTTGTTGAACAAATTCTTCAGCCTACAGGAGCAACGATTTATAAAGCAAAAAATGGTAAAGAGGCCATTGATTTCTTCGAAAAAGGAACAAATGTCAATTTAGTCTTGATGGATATGAAAATGCCTGTCCTGAACGGAATGGAAGCTACTAAAATAATTAAATCAAATTATAATTATACTCCGGTCATCGCCCTTACAGCATACTCCTACGAAGAAAAAAAAGCAGTTGAAGCAGGTTGTGAAGTTGCCATAGCCAAACCCCTTAATAAAAAAGAACTTTATAACCTTCTGGTTAAAACATTACACTGTCAAAATGTTTAGGCAGATATACCCCTCAGTATTAATGACTGCCAATTAATTGGCTGATTTATCTAAATTTTTTCTGTCAATACTTTTTTCCCGGATTGGTAGGGTTTAAATTAGCAAAGAATTTTATTAAAAACCATCAAACATATAAATTAAAAAATTATGGAACGATTTGAAAAATTAAATCCTTACAAAGAATTAGAAAAGGAAAAACTTAAAAAAACTGAAGGGGGACTGGGTGCCCTGGCAATAATCCTTGCTGTTGGAGGAATTACAGGTTTTGCATATGGGTATAAGAGCCTGTGTGATGAAATTAACGGTATTGGCCGAAATATTGGAGCGACTTGGGCAAAATAAGTAATTACACACAAAAATTATAAACAAATGCAATACATAGAATTATCAAAAAATGAACTGATTCAAACCAACGGAGGGAACATAAAGGAAGCTGCTTTTCTAATGGTATATTATGGTTTTAAATACTCCAGCCTGACAGGAGCATTAGTAACAGGGATAACTGAAGGATACTATATGCAAAAAGCTAAAAGATGAATACAGTTAAGTTGTTCGGATTTGTTAGCTGGTCAATATTCACTGACGCTTAAAAAAAGAAAGAGTTATTATCGGCTGTTTCTTTC
>JAAYJR010000335.1 GCA_012522835.1 Bacteroidales bacterium | reverse complement strand
GTCTATTTAAGCTATATCCATTATATGCAAAACAAAGACGGGACTTTCCGGAATTTTCTGAGCTTTAACCGGAATTTTTTAGATGAAGTCGGTTCTGAAGATTCCTTTGGAAGAACAATTTGGGCGCTGGGTTATTTATTGGGGAATGCCCCCAATGATGCATACTATCAAACCGGTAAACTAATATTTTTTAATGCGTCTCCAAATTTTGAAAAATTAACATCTATCAGGGGAATCGCCAATACGATGATTGGAATTTGTTATTACCTGAAAAGTAATCCGTCAGACGATTCTATGACTGAAAGACTAAGGAATCTTGCAAATACACTATTGAAACATTATAATGACAACAAGGTCACTGACTGGAATTGGTATGAATCTTTACTGGCATACGATAATGGAATTTTACCACTTGCACTTTTACATTCTGCCGAAATATTAAACGACGAAAAAATTACAAAAACGGCAATCGAGTCAATGAATTTTCTTACCACCCATATGCTAAAAGACAATTACCTTTCGATCATTGGAAATGAAAAGTGGTATAAAAAAGAAGGAGTACGTTCTGTTTTCGCGCAGCAGCCAATCGATGCAATGGCTATGGTATTAATGTATCATCAGGCATTTCATGTAACAAAAGACAAGGATTACCTTAATAAACTATATACTTCATTTTTGTGGTTTCTGGGCGAAAATGATTTGCGCATGAGCCTGTACGATTTTGAAACCAAAGGGTGTTGCGACGGTTTCGAAAGTTATGGTGTTAATCGTAACCAGGGTGCAGAAAGTTCACTCGCTTACCTGATATCTCATCTTACCGTTTTGCAGGCTTATGAAGATTTTCACAAATCAGCCTTAAGAATAGTTTAAAAAAAATCTGCAGCAAACAGAACTAATTTATAAATACTGCAAATCCCGGATAAGAGATTTTAACAGCAATATCCATAAAGAACCCGGTAAATTTTGAATTACTTATTATGCCTGCTGCATGTTCTTCAACTCATTTAAAAGTTCACGCAAATTAACTGTAGCATAAGTAGATGCATAATCAGACATGGCATAGGGTATAACCAATTCATCATTATTAATCATCGACCCGCATGAATAAACAACATTAGGGACATATCCTTCCCGTTCTTTGGCGTTGGGCAGCAACAGGGGGGATTTTAACCTCCCGATTTCCCTTTCCGGGTTCTGAAGATCGAACAGGGAAGCTCCCAGGGCATATTCACGCATTGGACCCACCCCATGAGTTATCACCAGCCATCCTTCCGGCGTTTCTATTGGTGAGCCGCCATTTCCAATCTGAATAAATTCCCAGGGGAATTTGGGTTGCTGCAGCAATTTAGCTTCACGCCATATGTTAATATTATCAGAATAAGAAATGTAATTATTGAAACCATCTAACCGGCAAAGCATGACATATTTACCGTTCACTTTTCGGGGGAAAAGGGCCATTACCTTATTTTGGGCAATTTCACCATGAAGCGGCAATACCCTAAAGTGATAAAAATCCCTGGTATCAAGCATTTTCGGCAATATGGCAGTACCATCGTATGCAGTATATGTAGCATAATACATGGATTCACCGTCATCATCCGTGAATTTAACAAAACGGGCATCTTCAATTCCGTTCTTTTCGTTTATGGAAACAGGAAATATGACTCTTTCTGAAATGTTTGTGTCCAGTGAAAATTCAAGTTCATAATGCGAGGAGGCAAGCCAAATTATCTGATTGAAAAGGACTTCTTTATCGGAGGCCAGATGAAGAGTTTTCTTTGCACCTTTAATATGATCCCTGAGTTCGCCGTAAGTAAATTTATCGTTTAGCTTATCAATAATAAAACCGGATGGAATAAGGGCATTAATATCTTTCATCTCATCCAGTTTGTTTTTAAAGCTGGCCTTATCGTAAATATGTTTTCTTATGTGCTGAGCTTCTTCCAGCATATGGCCTACCGGTTCAACAGATAAGTTGTTGTATTTATCAAGCACTCCGGTGCGAAAAACAATTGACGATATATGGCCTTCCCCTGTTGCCCTGAAACTTAGGATTACCCGTTTATCACCTGCGCTTATCTCCGACTGATCGGGGTGTTCAACAATCGACGGATTAAAAAAAGCTGCTGATTCAATGGAATACTCCATTGTAAAGTAGGAACCTATAAGTGTCTTCTGAGACAGGGTAAGTGAATCAGGTTCAACATTTAACTGCTTTAACAGATGTTCGACCTTATTATAGTGCTTTTCAAAAATCCTGGAGATATTTCTGTGACGAAGCGAATAGTCCCTCAGCACGGGGCTTAAAGCCTGTGATACCGAACTTTCGGACATAGCAAGTACCGAGCGGATGGTATTTATTGCCCTTTCATCTGCAGTGTAAAGAAACCGCGCTATTATCCTGGAAGGATCCGGATAAAATTTGGTATCCTTTCTGTTAACTGTTACCTTCATTTAATATTATAATTTATATGCTTCATCATTCAGGTGACATGGCCTGATTTATAAAAATTTGTTCTGCTAAAATTAGTAAAAAAACAGAGGTTAACTCAATACTTGAAAATTTGCAGGACAGAATGTGCAAAAAACTCCCCAAAAAACATTCAGAAAACTTACCAAAAAATAACAAATTGGTCATGAGATCTCATGCTAATAACAATGCTATGAAAGTTTTGAAAACATTGCCTAACGATTATTTGCTGGTGGAGTTTGTAAAACCTGGTTAGTACACACTGAAAACATTCCTTTCAAATATAATCATGCCGTTACCTGTTTTCTGGATACTGGTTATTCTGGCTGTTGTTTTTTATTTTAGGAGAAGGAGAAAATTATCAAGGATATTTACAATATTTTCAATAATCTGGCTGTTGGCAATTTCTACTCCTTTGCTGCCTGATCTTCTGATATCACGACTTGAGGACCGGTATTCAGTTTTTAATCCTGATATGTTTATGCACCCTGACAGGCCTGTTCATCT
>JAAYJR010000101.1 GCA_012522835.1 Bacteroidales bacterium | reverse complement strand
TTATATATGATATCTTCTGCTATTCTTCTTGCATCCTCAGGTGAGCTGCCCCTTGAAACTTTCTTCACTGTTACCACAAAACTGTTCCCACTGGCCTTTTCAATATCCAGTTTCGGTTTACCAACAACTATTTTAACACCATCCTTTTCTGCAATTTTAAAATTATCTATATCCCATTCTGTTTCTTCATTAAATTTGTATACCTCATCGGCCAGATCAAGATAATATGTCTGACAAGTATCGCATTTCAGGGTAGTTGTGGTTACAATCGACGAACGGTTTTTATAATTGACGACCTGTCCGGTTGATATTATTAAAAGAAAAAACAGTGCTATCAGCCATAACCCTGTCATGGAGAGTCCGATTGCCGCATTATTTGATTTATATCTGAAAACCAGTTTTGATCCAATATATAACATAGCCAGAAGCGGTATGCCGGCCAGAAAGCCTACTGCAATGATGCCCATGGTAACAGTACCGGGCTCAACAAAATAATTCAATAAGTCCGGGATCCGTAATTCAGGACTCCAAACCATAGGCCAGTCCTGTACAAATGAATAACCAATAACAGCTGAGGAGATCATTCCCAACAAACCAAAAAACCCTGAAATAATTAAGGCAGCTCCCAGGAGGATTACAGCTATTTTGAAAATTATTTTAAACACATTTTGGGATGCTTCACCTGCATAATCTACCGATTTTTTGAGTTTTGCATTTGTATCTGATGCTTTGAAGTTATCATAGTTTTTTTTTACCTCATTAATTTCTTCCCGTATTGACTTTTCAATATTTTTTACATTTGCTTCCCGTCCGTGCATTTCAAGACGTTGTGCAGTAGTTGTGGCTTTAGGGACTGCTATCCATAGAATTATATATGCAAGCAGTCCTGTGCCGGATGTAAGGAATGTAAGAATTACAAAGATAATTCTCAAAATTATCGGGTCCATATTAAAATATGCACTTAATCCTCCGCAAACACCTCCCAATATTCTGTGTTCAGGATCCCTGTAAAGTCTTTTTTGAAGTTTTTTGTCCGAATTCAAAAGTTCCTCTTCCTCACCGGCCTCTTCGGCAAAATCCTCGGGAGTACCCATAGTTTTTATTATCTCTTCAACACTTTCATAAGTTATTACTTTTCTTTCATCGGATATTTTTGCTGAGAAGATTTCAGAAATACGTGCTTCTATGTCAGCTAATATTTCTCTGCCTTCTTCATCATCACCGAAGTGTTTTTTCAGGTTCACAAGGTAATTGTGCAGCAGTTCGTAGGCATCTTCTTCAATATTGAAAATGAGGCCGTTTATATTTATAGTGAATGTTTTTTTCATAGCTGTATTTTAAAAATTATTTTACTTTGCCCGTAAGTTATTATGATTCATTATTTTTAATTTTTTTAACAGCATCAACCAGTTCGATCCATGATGCTTCAAGTTCAACTAAAAATTCCCGGCCTGAATCAGTAAGTTCATAATACTTACGCGGAGGGCCCTGGGTAGATTCCTCCCAGCGGTACGCCAACAGGCCTGTGTTCTTCAGACGTGTAAGTAAAGGATAGAGGGTACCTTCGACCACAATCATCTTTACTTCCTTGAGTGCATTAATTATATCGCTGGCATATAGCGGTTTACTGTCAAGGATTAAAAGAATGCAGTATTCCAGGACCCCCTTTCTCATTTGTGCTTTTGTGTTTTCCGGTTTCATGTTTCCTGAATATTGTTTAATATGTTGTACTAAAACTTTGCATTATTTATCAATACAAATATATATAAAAAATATAGTACTATGCAACACCTAGTAC
>JAAYJR010000315.1 GCA_012522835.1 Bacteroidales bacterium | reverse complement strand
GCTATTAAAGGTGTTCAGAGAGAGCAAATTTTTCTGGGCAATGGAAGCGATGAACCTATAGATCTTATTTTCAGAGCTTTCTGTAATCCGGGTATAGATAATATTGTAACCATAAACCCAACTTATGGTATGTACGAAGTTGCAGCGGGAATTAATGATATTGAAGTAAAAAAGGTGCCGCTTACTGAAAAATTTGAACTGGATGCTTCTCTCATTTTTTCGGCAACTGATGAAAAAACAAAAATCATTTTCCTCTGCTCACCCAATAACCCGACCGGAAACTGTTTTGACAGAGATGAAATACTGAAGATAATCAGATCCTTTGAGGGTATTGTCCTGCTGGATGAAGCTTACATCGATTTTGCCCCGGCTAAGTCACTGCTCCCGGAACTAAATAATTATCCAAACCTTATTATCCTGCATACTTTTTCAAAGGCATGGGGAATGGCAGGTATAAGGCTGGGAATGGCTTTTGCTACTTCTGAAATAATTTCAGTGTTAACTAAAATAAAGTACCCCTATAATCTAAATATCCTCACTCAGACAAAGGCAATGGAGCTGCTGAGTAACAAAAAACAACTTAACAAGTGGGTGAAAATTATCATAGCCGAAAGGGATAAACTGGCAATTTTACTGCAGCAATTACCTTTCGTTGTGGAGGTATACCCCTCTGATGCAAATTTCCTGCTTGTGAAGATGCACGATGCCAATGGAATACATAACTACCTTATGGAGCGCGGCATTATCGTCCGCAACCGCTCAAATGTTCATCTGTGTGAAGGCAGCCTGAGAATCACTGTTGGTTCACCCTCGGAAAATGAAATTTTAATCAAAGCATTAAATGACCTTATATGAAGAAAGTACTGTTTATTGATCGCGACGGAACATTAATATTTGAACCCCTGGATGAACAAATTGACTCACTTGAAAAGCTGGAGTTCATTCCCGGTGTATTCAGAAATCTCTATAAGATTTGTAAATTATTTGAATATGAATTAGTCATTGTCTCGAACCAGGATGGACTGGGCACAAGCTCTTTTCCGGAGGATACATTTTGGCCTGCACATAATAAAATGCTCAAAGCTTTTGAAAATGAGGGTATTATTTTTGACGATATCCTGATCGACAGAAGCCGGGCTGAAGATAATGCCCCTACCCGGAAACCACGGACCGGACTGCTGGGTGATTATTTAAAGGGTGATTATGACCTGAAAGGAAGTTATGTAATAGGCGACAGGCTGACTGATATTGAGCTGGCAAAAAACCTGGGTGCTAAAGGGATATTACTGGATAGTGGCAACTTAGCCGGACAGCTGAAAGAAAAAGGGCTGGCGGAGAGCTGTGCACTGGTTGCCAATGGATGGGACGAGATCTGGAATTATCTCACCGCACCGCCAAGAGTGGTTGAGATCAAACGGAAAACCAACGAAACAGATGTGTTGGTCAGGCTGAACCTTGACGGCTCGGGCAAATCAAACGTGTCAACAGGACTTAAGTTCTTTGATCATATGCTTAACCAGATCGGCAGACATGCAGGAGCAGACCTTGAGGTAAACGTGAAAGGCGACCTTGAGGTAGATGAACACCACACTATAGAAGATACAGCCCTTGCCCTTGGTGAAGCATTCAAAAAAGCCCTGGGTGATAAAAGAGGGATTGAACGTTATGGATTTATGCTGCCAATGGATGATTCCCTGGCTACCGTGGCAATTGACTTTGGAGGAAGGCCATGGCTGGTTTGGGAGGCTGAGTTCAGGCGTGATAAGGTAGGCGACCTGCCAACAGAAATGTTTATGCATTTTTTTAAATCTTTCTCTGATGCTGCCCTATGTAACCTGAATATAAAAGCAGAGGGACAAAATGAGCACCATAAAATAGAAGCAATTTTCAAATCTTTTTCAAAAGCTTTAAAAATTGCTGTCAGGCGAGATCCGGCTGATTTACAGATACCCACTACCAAAGGTGTCCTGTAAAAACCGGTAATGACTGGTTATAAAAAGTAATAATATGAAGACCATTAAGCCTCTTAGAGAAAAAAAGAATACTGCCATTCTTCTGATTCACTGTCCGGACAGACAGGGAATACTGGCGACAGTAACAGAATTCCTGAACAATAACCGGGGAAATATTATTTACCTGGATCAGCATGTTGACAGGGAAGAACATATTTTCTATATGCGTGTTGAGTGGGAGCTGGAATACTTTGCCATTCCCCGGAATAAAATAGGTGAATATTTTAATACTTTGATTGGCCAGCCACTAAAGATGACATGGAAACTCGACTTCTCTGAAGAGGTGCCACGAATGGCCCTCTTCGTATCTAAAATGCCACACTGTCTGTTTGATATCCTGGCAAGATACACTGCAGGGGAGTGGGATGTTGAGATTCCCCTGATTATCAGTAACCATGAACTGCTAAAACCGGTTGCTGAAAGATTTGGAGTTGAGTTTTTTCATATTCCTGTCAATAAGGATAATAAAGAGGAACAGGAAAGCAGGGAACTGGAGTTACTGAAAAAGTACGATATAGATTTTATTGTGCTGGCACGCTACATGCAGATACTTTCAGACTCTTTTGTACAGCAGTACCCAAACAGGATAATAAATATCCACCACTCATTCCTGCCTGCCTTTGCAGGGGCAAAACCATATCATGCAGCGCATGACAGAGGTGTGAAAATAATAGGGGCAACAAGCCACTATGTAACATCCCGGCTTGACGGCGGACCAATAATTGAGCAGGATGTTACCAGATGCAGCCATTTTGATACTGTACAGAATTTAATCCGTAAAGGACGTGACCTGGAAAAAATAGTACTTTCACAGGCAGTATATAAACATCTGCAAAGAAAAATACTGGTATACAACAACAGAACAGTGGTATTTAACTAATATACAATTTATTTATACTAATAAATGAATGTCGTAATAATAAAATACAATGCAGGAAATATTGAGTCGGTAAAAAATGCCCTTCAACGGTTGGGGAGTGATGCTGAAATTTCGGCTGACCACGATAAGATAAAAAAAGCAGACAAAGTAATTTTTCCGGGGGTTGGTGAAGCAGCGAATACAATGGCATACCTGCGGCAAAAAAAACTGGATAAGCTGATTATAAGCCTCAGACAACCTGTATTAGGTATTTGTCTGGGACTCCAACTGATGTGTTCGCACTCAGAAGAAGGAGATACTAAATGCCTGGGTATTTTTGATGAAACTGTAAAAAGATTTAGTCCGGTACCTGAAAAAGAGTATATAACCAAGGTACCCCATATGGGATGGAATTCTATCTTTGGACTGAAAAGCGATTTATTCTCTGATATCAGTGAAAATGAATATCTCTATTTTGTACACTCATATTTTGCGGGATTGGGACCGGACACAGCCGCAAAATGTGATTATATAATCCCGTTCAGCGCTGCACTTCATAAAAATAATTTTTATGCAACCCAGTTCCATCCTGAAAAAAGCGGGACAGTGGGAGCTGTAATTTTAAAAAATTTTTTAGACCTTTAACTATTTAAGTATGGATACCCTTAAAATAATAAAAGTAGGCGGCAGAGTGGTAGAAGACCCTGAGTCATTAAACAACCTGCTGGACCGGTTTATGACTATTTCCGGCTATAAAATACTGGTACACGGAGGTGGCCCGGCAGCTACCAACCTTGCCACTCAGCTTGGAATAAAAACTGAAATGGTCAATGGCAGGCGGATCACTAATAAAGATATGCTTGATGTCGTAACCATGGTCTATGCAGGATTAATAAATAAAAAAATTGTTGCAGGGTTACAGGCAAGAGGATGCAATGCATTAGGATTAACAGGGGCTGACATGAATCTGATAACCGCAATAAAACGTCCTGTAAGAGACATTGACTATGGTTTTGCCGGAGACATAAAAAATGTTAACTCCCGTGAATTAAGGTTGCTTATAAATGAGAATATAGTCCCGGTGATAGCTCCCCTGACCCACGACAACCAGGGTAATCTTCTGAATACTAATGCCGATACCATTGCGGCCGAATTATCTGTCGAACTGGCTGCCTATTTCGATGTATTTCTCATATACTGTTTTGAAAAAAGAGGTGTTTTAAAAGATGCAGAAGATGAAAACAGTATAATTAATGAGCTTGACAGTAACCTGTTTAAGGAATACCAGGAGCAAGGCATAATCAGTGCAGGAATGATCCCCAAACTGGAAAACGGTTTTCATGCCAAACAAAGCGGGGTAAAAGAAGTTCTTATAACAAATGCAGTCCAGATAGCCACCGGCAGGGGAACACGGCTAATATAATCCGGAAGGGTAATAAAAATTTATAGCGGTCACCCCAAATTAAAACATATCTTTCATCTTTTCAAAAAAAGTCTTTTCTTCGGCAGAAGGCCCACCCTGAAAAGCAGAAGAGTTCATTAATTTCTCCAGCATCCGCTTATCTTCCTGACTCAATTTTTTGGGTATCCAGATGTGCACCCTCACAAGAAGGTCGCCCTTTCCGTAACCATTTACATCAGGAAGTCCCTTGCCGCGAAGCCTTAGAATCTTTTCGGGCTGGGTTCCCGGTTCAATTTTTACTTTAACCTTACTTTCTATTGTAGGTATCTCTGCAGTAGTGCCCAGGGTAATTTCCGGAAACGATAAAAACAAATTATATATCAGATTATTCCCGTCACGTACCAGGTCCGGATGATCCTCCTCTGTTATGACAACAAGCAGGTCTCCGCTTATACCTCCCCTGCGGGCTGCGTTACCCTTACCTGTAATATTCATCTGCATACCTTCAGCTACTCCTGCAGGAATATTGACCGTGATAATCTCCTCATCCCGCACCACGCCCTCTCCTGCACAGTGATGACATTTTTCAGTAATAATTTTTCCATCTCCCTGGCAAGTGGGACAAACAGAAGTGGTCTGCATCTGTCCCAACAAAGTATTGGTAACCCTGGTTACCCGTCCTGATCCACGGCAAGTGGAGCAGGTGGTATAGGAAGAGCTGTCTTTTGCACCGGTTCCTCCGCACTCGGTACACTTCACATATTTTTTGACCTTTAGCTTCTTCTCTACACCATTTGCTATTTCGCGAAGGTTCAATTTAACTTTTACCCTCAGGTCAGACCCCCGGGTTACATGTCGTCGCGCACTTGGCCCGCGCGATCCCCCGAAGCCGCCAAAATGTCCGCCAAAATGTCCGCCAAAAATATCGCCAAAAGCAGAAAATATATCTTCTATATCTGAGAATCCGCCAAACCCGCCTCCGGGGCCTGCTGAACCGCCCATGCCTGCATGGCCGAACTGATCGTATCTTTGTTTTTTATCAGGATTACGAAGTACTTCATAAGCCTCAGCCGCTTCTTTAAACTTCTCCTCTGACGCCTTGTCACCCGGATTCTTGTCAGGATGATACTTCAGTGCTTGCTTTCGGTATGCTTTTTTTATCTCATCCGCAGAGGCATCCTTGCTTACTCCCAATACTTCATAATAATCTCTTTTTGCCATCTTCCTTAAAAATTTTATTCGCCTACTACAACTTTGGCAAAGCGTATAACCTTGTCGTTCAATGTATAACCCTTCTGTATAACTTCCAGTATTTTTCCTTTTAGCTTATCGTCGTCAGCAGGGATCTTTGTAATTGCTTCATGATGGTCTACATCAAATTCCTGATGCAATGCCTCTATCTCTTTTACATTATTTGCTGATAAAAATTCTTTGAATTTATTATAGATAAGTAATGTCCCCTGCTTAATGGAATCATCATCAGAAATATTTTTTAATGAATCTAGAGCCCGCTCAAAATCATCGATTACCGGTAAGATATTCCTCAGGACAGATTCCCCCCCTGACTTAATTAAATCAGCCTTTTCACGCAACGTACGCTTGCGGTAATTATCAAATTCTGCCTGAAGGCGCAGATGTTTATCAGTTAATTCTCCTATTTTCATCTCGAGCTCCTGTATCTTTACCTCACTTTTATCCTTATGGGATTTCTTTTTTTTCTCTTCATGCTCATTTGCTTCTTCTGTCTTGCCCTGATGTTCTTTATGAGGGTCTTTGCTACCGGACTTGTTGTCAGGTCCTGGTGATTCACTGCCGGTTTTCTTTTTCTCTTCCGGCATATTACTTTTTACCTCTTCTGCCATTTCAATTGATTTAATTTTGCAACTTTACATATCAAATAATTTGCCATACCAATATAAAAGACAAATTGGCACCTGATTCTGAAATAAAGCGCCAATTTGTAATAATTTTTTCTGTTCGTCAACACCTGAACCTGTTACTTTAGTAACTTTTCAAGTTTAGCATCCAGATCAGGGCCCCGTAAATCTCTGGCAATAATTATTCCGTTTCCGTCAATCAGAAAATTTGACGGGATCCTTCTGACACCAAAAATGGCAGCATATTTGGAATACCATCCTTTCAAATCGCTTATATGATATTCCCATTCAAGTTTATCATCCTTAACTGCCTTTTTCCATGAGGCTTCTGTCCGGTCAAGGGATACACTGAATACTGTAAAACCTTTACCGTTACTGAAATTTTTATTTTTATATTTTCTGTAAACGTTAACCACTATGGGGTTCTCCTTCCTGCAGGGACCGCACCAGGCTGCCCAAAAATCGAGCAAAACAACCTTCCCCTTTGTGTCAGACAATCTGATTGTCTCCCCGCTTATTGACCTGCCTGATATCTCAGGTGCTTTATTTCCAGGGTTGATTCCAATTTTTTGTTGTGAGAAGGAGAATGGTGAGGCCATCACAATCAATATGATAATAATTACGGATCTTCTCATAAAATAACATCAAAAAATTTTGAAACTAAATAAATAAATTTTGCTCCATCTGTTCGCTTCAGGGAACCGCAAGGAATAAATTCTCAAACCATCAACTGTGTCACCAGTGCCCTATCCCTATCCCTATCCATTGCCGTCTGCTTTAGCTGACGGATTCCCTGGTAATCCTTGCTCCTATCCTGTTCAGCCGGCTTTCAATATTTTCGTACCCCCTGTCTATTTGCTCAACATTCTCGATGATGCTGACACCATTCGCTGACAAAGCAGCGATAAGAAGAGCAATACCTGCCCTTATGTCTGGTGATGACATTTTTGTCGCCCTCAGGCAGTGCTCCCTGTTAAGTCCGATAACTGTAGCTCTGTGAGGGTCACACAAGATAATTCTGGCGCCCATATCAATCAGCTTATCAACAAAGAACAGTCTGCTTTCAAACATCTTCTGGTGGATCAGGACACTTCCTTTTGCCTGGATGGCAACTACCAGCAAAACACTTAGAAGGTCAGGAGTAAGTCCCGGCCACGGGGCATCGGAGACAGACATAATGGAACCGTCGATATAGGTTTCGATTTCATAAAATTCTGTATCCCTGACAACAATATCTTTGCCAACCTGTTGCACGTTTACACCAAGCTTACGAAAATATGCGGGTATTATCCCCAGCGTTTCTGAATCAACATTTTTAATGGTTATATCGGAAGCTGTCATTGCTGCCAGCCCGATAAAGCTGCCAACTTCAATCATATCAGGCATCACTTCATGGACACAACCTGTGAGGCTTTCACACCCTTCAATTGTCAGTAAGTTTGAACCAACACCCGATATCCTGGCACCCATAGTGTTAAGCATTTTACAGAGCTGCTGGATATAGGGTTCGCAGGCAGCATTATAGATAGTTGTAACCCCTTCGGCCATAACAGCAGCCATTATTATATTGGCAGTTCCTGTTACTGAAGCCTCCTCGAGCAACATATATGTGCCTTTAAGTTTAGGGGCTGAAACAGAATAATACTGGTTCTGATCATCGAAACTGAAAACTGCCCCCAGCT
>JAAYJR010000594.1 GCA_012522835.1 Bacteroidales bacterium | reverse complement strand
CCAAACATTTCCAAATGAACCTCTAACAACAGGTTCAAATGCTCCGCCGCCATACCTGTCAGACGTTCATCCTCAAAATTGATATAGAGCATCTCATCCCACTTTATTCCCTGGGTTATCAATTGTTGCATTCGTTGATAAAGCAAATAGGATTTTCCTGCCCGCCGGATACCGGCAAAAACATAATTACCAAATTTCTCAAAAGTAAAATTTCGGGGAATTATTTTGTATTTAGGAACTTCTGTCTGATTGTCAGCAATAACTGCCTTAAGAATATTCTTATTCATAAATTATTATATTTTACATATAATACAAAATTAATGTATTTTTATTTCATGCTCAAAACAAAAATAGCATTTTTTTGTTTCACACTAAAAATAATTTTATCCAATTTTTATAAATAATCTTGCCTTATTCCGGAAAGTACGGACAACAATTCTGGCTGACAGCTAAATGATTAGGAACTGATCAGGAACTGATTTCAATACACATCGGGGAAAGTTTTAAATGCAAAGAGAAAAGTATTGACAGTATAAAAGACTGAATAATAAGTAAATCAAAGCACCATCAGAGACTCCATGAAATTTCTCATATCGAATGTCACCTCAAGCATACTTTTACCTCCTGTAATCTGTCGTATTTCTCGGTCTGCAGAAAGTGGATCTTTGCGGCCGTTACCCATCTGATCCATCTCTTGTTGGAATCTCTTTTCCACCCTTTGATGCATTCTGTCCATCGAATTGCTGTAGCGTTTGATAAGATCCAGATTTTTAGGGTTCTTCTGCAGTGTTTTCATCATCATTTTAGCCTGTGGAGAGCTGTGAATACTGGCTGAACGGGCGTCAAGTTCTGTAAGTATCTTCTTGATCTCGGAAGGAGGGGCTCCTGCCTTTCTGGCAAGTTCAAGTTTGTCGTATGTTTTCCTGTAAGAGTCTACTTTGATACGAGCATCAGATACCTGTTGCCGGTATACGGCAATCTCATCTGCAGAAAGAGGCCGGTTAAAATCGTCAGCACTCTTTACAGGTTTATTTTGTCTCACAGGGTCGGCAGACTGTGGCTGGGAGGTTTTTTTTGAACCCGGACCATCAATTTCGGGGAACTCACCGTTTGGCCTGGTAAATGTTGATGATAATTTTCCCACCCCAAACGAGAGCGCTTTTTCTGTAATATAACCCTTTGCAGCCTCCAGTCCGGCGCCCTTGATCCCGTCCATAAAATCACCGCAGTTGTTTACTGCCTCTTCAAATCCCCTGAATCCGTTCACCGCAAATCCGGTTGCCGTGTTGTAAGAGCCGGCGACTCTCAGGAATGTCTCCTTCGGCCCTCCCTCAATGTAACCGGTCACCCCCTGGTAAATGTTATTGACATACTGGCCTCCAAAGAGAGAAAGTCCCATCATTGAATAGTCTGCAGTGGTCTTTACTACCTCTGCTGTCTGCAGGCAGGCATCTGCCCAATCGGCTTCTGCCCTTGCTTCATCACCAGCAGCCTGATCAACAGCCATCTTTGACTGGTAATAGTTCTTTGCAACAGAATTTGCCTCTTCAATTATTGCCCTGAGTTGGGTTTCACTCATATCTCCTATCATCTCCCCTCTGAACTTGCTGTTTATTATATCTCTAACCTCCCTGGCTTTGTCATCAGGAAGCTCATCAGCTATTTCATATGCCTTTCTTATACTTCTGGTCTTATTCTCCAATCGCTGCTGATTCTCTTCTATATTCTGTATAAAGCTGCTTTTCGCGTAATCGTCCCATAGGGAACGTGAATGAACGATCTCACCGGTCTGTATAGTGGTAATTCTGTCCTTTTCAGCCTGAAGATCGGCCTCGGCACCGAGTATTCTCAACTTAAGTGCCTCTTTTCTTTTGGGATCTCTCTCCTTTGCCATCTCAGCCCTGTCTTTTGCCATGTTCTTCTCAATAATGGCGAGATTGTTTTTGTGGAACTGAATAGCCTCTTCATCAATCTTCCTGCGCTCTTCAACTGATTTGTCATCGGCAAGGTGCAGAGAGTTGCCGGCAAATGCAGGTGCCGGTTTTTGCTCTTTTACCTGGTTTCCCCATTTCTGTCAGTTCCCGGGTAATCTCCTGCAGTCTCTTTTCTTTTGAAATAAGCAGATTGCTATACCGTTCAGCAAGATCTTTATATGCCAGGATCCCTTCCGGGTCATCGAATTCGGTAGCGTATCAGGCATTCATGACAGCCTCCTCAAGGAGTTGTTCGGCCTGTACCACTACTGCCCGGTAGATCAAAAACTCTCCCAGCAGGGGATTGAACTTGTTCAGGTAATCCACTGCTTCTTTGAAAGGTGTCTGCCTTAGCGGTGCCCAGGCGTCTGTGAACTCCTTCTCCTGTTCCTGGTTCATAGGGCCGTATACCATTCTCATCCCCTCCATGGCAGCTGAAACTGCTCCATCCCACCGGGCTGCCGTAATCTTGTTAATATCAAGAAAGAGAACTGATTTAGCTGCGGGAATTTTTTCGCCAATAAGTTCCAACTCGCGGGATTTTACCGGCTGCAGTCCCTGGTTCTTTTCGCTCTTCCCTGCTATTGTAATTGCTGCAATAAAGTCAACCGCCTCTTTCCTCAGCGTCTTTTTCTTATCAATCTTGTCAAAAAGATAGACCTGCTACATCTGTCCCTCCACAACCGGTGTCAGTACAAATCCGCGGTGGTCAAAATTGGGAGCAATGTATGAGAACATAAGGCAATTTTTTTCACCAAGAGTTGAGTACCGGCTTGGTTTTTCAACATGTTCAACAAAAACCTTCCTGTCATCCTGTATCTTAATAAGAGCATCAACTGAATTCTACAGTTCCTTATGATTCTTTACAGGAGTGGTTTTTAACTTTATGCGGACATGATACCTGAGCTCTCCGATTACTATATGACTGAAAGTGAGGAACTCATTATTAGTATGCTCTTTATTAAGTATCCAGTCAGGAGGGAGTGTATATTCAAATATACCGTATTTATTTACCTTCCCCGGCCCTGATCCGGACGTTTGCGCATATATCGTTTGCGCAATAAGAATAATAGTTATGATAACTATCAGAGCTTGACGGATTCTCTTCATGGTTGGTTATAAATTTAGAGACTCTAAAGTATTAAAAAATTTTTTTCATAAGTCAAAAAATCCAGCTATTAAGACGGATTTTGCCACTTTATTAGCGCGCAATAAATTTTTTAGTTGGTTCCGAATTTGCTCAGTGATCTGACTTATATCATTAATGGTTATCAATATGAGAATAAAACTGAAAAAATGATAATGAACCGGATTATTGTATCTGCATTGCAAAGTAAAAAGTTTCAATGTTTAATGGATGTTTATAATATTGATCTTTAGTTATTTAAAAAGGATTTGATTTGAGAATTTTCAGGCAATTCTTTTTTTAAAATCTGACCGCGCAACGCCGGAACGGTTATT
>JAAYJR010000375.1 GCA_012522835.1 Bacteroidales bacterium | reverse complement strand
GTCATATACCCTTTATGATTTATCAAACGACCTTAAGGAGACTACTGATATTTCAGAAAACCACCCTGAATTAGTAAATGAATTGCATGATTTACTTAAAAAATATATTACAGATGGCAGAAGCAACTAATTTTCCAAAAATTCACAATTCTGATCTGGTTCGCATACTCCGGAACATTAGCATGATGTTAGTTTGTTTATTCATGATCTCGTGTCAGGCTGATGAAAATGAGCAAAATCCCAATATAGTAATCATTCTCGCTGATGATATGGGCCATGGTGATGTAGGGATTCTTAACAGTGAAAGCCGTATTCCAACTCCAAACCTGGACAGAATTGCTTCTGAAGGGATGGTATTTACAGATGCCCACTCAGGTGGCTCTTACTGCGTTCCTTCGAGATACAGCCTGCTGACAGGAAGATATATGTGGCGGACCAGACTTGGATCAGGAGGTAATTTAAGTAATTACGCAGGTACATTAATTGAACCCGGAAGACTTACAATTGCAGAAATGCTCAAGAAAGCCGGTTATTATACAGGTATGGTTGGAAAATGGCACCAGGGCATAGACTGGATATTATTTAATGAAGCGGCCCGTGACTCCATTCGGGATGATCCTAATTACCAGAATTATCAAAATATCGATTTCTCTTCTCCTGTTCTAAAAGGAGTAAATGACTATGGTTTTGACTACTCATACGCTAAAGGAGGATCAGCAGAAATGAATCCTTGCGCGTATATTGAAAATAACAGGGTAACGTCAATTCCTGAATATACAACAGAGGACATGAAAAAGAAATATGGTTATTGGTACGGACGGGATGATAATCATATTGCAGAAAATTTTACACTGGAAGGCCTTGTCCCTACATTTTCGGACAAAGCATGCGAATTTATAGAATCAGCCTGCAAATCAAAACCGGGAAAGCCATTCTTCCTTTACTATGCATTAACTGCTCCTCATAATCCTATTGTTCCAAATAAGGAATTTGCAGGCAAAGGGAATGCAGGTGCTTATGGAGATTTTATATTTGAACTTGATCATCATGTCGGCAAAATTTTAAATAAACTTAAAGAACTGAATATTGATAAAAATACGATTGTTATTTTCAGCAGTGATAATGGACCTATTGATATTACAAGAAATCCTGAGCGGTGGATTAAAGGTGACAGAAATATTTACGGACATATTTCAAATGCACCTTTCCAGGGATGGAAAGGAAGCCTTCTTGAAGGTGGCCACCGGGTGCCATTTTTTATTAGATGGCCTGAACAAATCAATGCAGGTGAAAAGTGCTCAACCACAATAATATTTAATGACATCTTACCGACCCTGGCTGAGATGTTGGATCTTGATCTGGATGATAATTCATCTGAGGATGGGAAAAGTTTCTTCAAAGCCATTATTGGTAAAGAAAAGCCTCAGTCTTTTCATGAAGCAATTGTTTACAATACAAGCATAAGAAGAAGTAAGGCTGCATTTGCAATAAGAAAAGGAAATTATAAATTATTTGTTGAAGGTCCTCAAACTAACTTTGATATGCTAAATGACTCAATACCTGT
>JAAYJR010000343.1 GCA_012522835.1 Bacteroidales bacterium | reverse complement strand
TGCCGGGAAGCTTCCCGGCAAAGTAAAAACAACGTTCTTTAAATAATGAAAAATTAGTATTAACCTTGCATAAAAGTGGTATGGTTTTCAACTGAAACAGTGGTACGGTTTTCAAGTGAAGGAAACACCGGTCAGAAGAAAGCTCAGCAGATGGCGAATCTTCTTTAGCCACCTGGATACTTGATATTTTCCCGCCTGACTTTTGCACTTCAATTACATCAAGCTTATAAACAGGGAATTTAAACCAGCCCTGAGAAACAATTAAACTTACATAAGTGGTTTTTTCCCCGATACTCTTCCTCGCAGTAATCAGATATGAAAAATCCTGCGACCCGTTTGTGATCGGCACGGAATTATTATATCCATAGTTATAGGCAAATGGCGCAAGCTGATAGACCGGTGAAAGGAATCCGGTTCCGCATTCGCTCCCGGAACAGGAATAAAGAATATCATACTGCTTTGAACTCAGCAGATCGCGATAAGCATGATAAATTTCATAACTTGAAGCATCAGCGGGGCCCTCGTAGAGAGTCATCATCACCTTGCCCTCAATTTTCAGGCTTTCGCTTACCGAATCATTCCTTACCGGTCCGAGAGCCAGTATATATTCACTGAAATTCCCAAGTTCCTGATGTCTGACCGAGGAACTGCCATAACGGCCAATCTCAGCATGATCACTGGCTTCTTGTGAATATACCGGAATTTCATTCAGGAAATTCAACAAGACCAGTACAATAAAGAAATTTAGAATTGAATTTTTTCTTTTTTTCATAACGACAGGATTATTGCATTAAATGCTAAGTTCAGATAAGATTTTTATAAAACCTTCCGGATATTTAATTTTTCTGAACAATTTGAAATTATTTTCAACAGTACCAGGCTGAGCCGGCAACTTATTTTGTTATAGCCTGTGAATAAGCCAACAGGAGTTGCAGCTTGCTGTTTTAATTTTTTCTTAGTATTTTCCGCCGGCGTCCCGCGGGACTGTCAGGGAGAAACGGACTTAGCCGGCGATTTCTGTATTCCTGAACATACATACAAATACGAATAACATGAATGAAGATCTGAATTTCAGAGGCAATATCATTATGATCGGATGCGGAAGTATCGGACAGGCAATATTGCCGCTACTTGGCAGACATCTCGATGGAATTTATGAACGCCTGACAGTACTCTCGGCCAACGAGTCCGGACGAAGAATCGCACAGACTTTCGGGGCAAAATTCATTCACTGCATCTTTACACCGGGTAACTATCGGAAAATACTGAAAGACTACATAGGCGAAGGTGACCTGCTGCTGAATCTGTCAATCGGTGTTTCCAGCCTTGACCTTATCCGCTTTTGTGCACAGCAGGGCACACTGTATGTCGATACCTCCATAGAACCGTGGCCGGGAGTTTTTGGTGACCCCATGCTCGAACTCCATGAACGTACAAACTACCTTATCCGCTCCGAAGCTCTCAGCCTGGCGAAGGAATTAGGACCTGATTCACCTACTGCTGTCATTGACCATGGAGCAAATCCCGGACTCGTCTCCCACTTTCTCAAACGGGCCCTCATCGATCTGAATCAGATAATCCGCAAAGAAAACATAATACCTTCCTCACGCGGGAAATGGGCAAATATTGCACACGACCTGGGAATAAGCACTATCCAGATATCCGAGAGGGATACCCAGGCCAGTCACAAACCCAAACGTCAGGGCGAATTCATAAATACCTGGTCAATAGATGGTTTTGTAGATGAGCTCATGCAGCCTGCGGAGCTTTCCATCGGAACCACTGAAAAACGTCTCCCCGGTGGTGCATGTGAACATAGTCCCGGCTCCGGAACCCTGTACCTGGAACGCCCGGGAGCAAGTACCTTTGCCCGAAGCTGGGTACCTTCAATAGGAGGATTCCTGGGAATGCTCGTGACCCATGACGAGGTTATGTCAATAGCTGATTACCTGTCGCTCCGTAATCAGGATTCATTTCTGTACCGGCCTACCGTGATGTTTGTATACCATCCATGCGACGATGCAATGCTTTCCGCACTGGAGCTTGAAGGCAGCGGATGGGTTCTGCAGGCTTCATCCCGCAGACTCGGAGCCGATATCGTGGAAGGAATGGATGAACTAGGGGTGCTGCTTGCAGGCCATGAAAGAAACGCATACTGGTACGGTTCACAGCTCGGCATAGATGAAGCACGCCGCCATGTGGATTACGCCAACGCAACAACAATACAGGTTACGGCAGGAGCTATTGCTGCCATCCTGTGGGCAATAAAAAACCCCCGGAGGGGTGTGGTCGAACCCGAAGACCTGGATTTTGAGTTCTGCCTCGAAACGGCAATACCTTACCTGGGGCGGATGGTAAGTGAATTTACGGAATGGACACCACTCGACGGACGTGGCAAATATTTTCCTGAAAAGCTGGATGTTCAAAACCCCTGGCAACTTCAAAACATCCGAAGCAGACAATATTACGGTGAATGAAAAGGAACACCTTAGCTGGGTTAAAGTCCGGAATCATTCTCTTTTTCCTGTTTGGGAAAAATTGCGTATCTTGAAAGTTTTGTGAAAATAATCCATCTTACAGCTTCATTCCCGCCTGCCTCTATGGCAATCTGCCGGCAGGATTTTAAATTTTATCACCCCGGATGTTGTATTTATACTCAGGATATTCATTTTGTTCATGCAACAGGCATATCCTATGTGAATTAATTAATTTCCAATAATATAAAAATAGTATCATATGAAAAATGCTTATATCGCAACATACCCTCCCCGGCAATGCGGGATTGGGACCTTTACGGAAAATCTGTACAAATCAATGGTTGCTTCCGATCCGGTGGAACCAAACCACAAAAGAAGCTTCATTGTGGCTTTGAAAGATACTGATGAGGAACTGAACTATCCGAGGGAGGTAAAATTTCTCATAAGGCAGCAGTTCCAGGAAGATTACCTGAATGCAGCCAAGTATATAAATATGAGCGGTGCCCAGTGTTGTATATTACAGCATGAGTTTGGTATTTTCGGAGGCAAGGATGGCGTTCATATACTGCCCTTGCTCCACCAGCTTAAAATGCCTCTTGTTGTAACACTGCATACTGTTTTGCAGACACCCTCCTATGCACAGAAGGAAATTTTGCAGCGTATTTGTAAAATGGCCAACCGCGTGGTGGTAATGAGCAGAAAAGCAACAGAAATGCTCACCGGAATATACGGAGTACCGAAATCTAAAATTGCTTTGGTGGAACATGGTGTACCTGCTTACAGGTATATTCAGGAAGAAGCCAAAAGGGAGTTCAGGCTCCAAGATAAAAAAGTATTGCTCACATTCGGATTCGTAAGCCGTAATAAAGGTATCGAGATTGCTATAAAGGCAATGTCTGAAGTTGTTAAAAAACACCCTGATATACTGTATATTGTTCTTGGGAAAACCCATCCCGCCGTTCTGCGTCATGTGGGTGAGGAATACCGCTTATACCTGACACAACTTATTGAAGATTTAAATTTAGAGGAAAATGTGATTTTGCTCAATGAATTTACTTCACAAAAAGAATTGTTTAAATACCTGTATGCGTCCGACATCTATATTACACCATATCTGAATGAACAGCAGGTGACAAGCGGAACGCTGACCTATGCCGTGGGAGCCGGATCAGCCGTCGTTTCCACTCCCTACTGGCATGCTGCCGAACTCCTGAGTAACGGCAGGGGTGTTCTTTTTGATTTTGGAGATACCAACGAACTTTCACGGATCCTGACAGATCTGCTTGACAACCCGGAAAAAAGGCTTGAAATACGGAAAAAAGCATTGGATTACGGGAAAAAGATAAGCTGGCCGAAAATAGGCTCTGTTTACAATGATGTGATTGAAACGGTTGTTGAAAAAGACAGTAAAATAGAAAAGAAAGGACCCATCCCTTTCGACATTTCTCTTTTGCCGGCATACTCCATTGAATATATTAAACGACTGACCGATGATTTCGGAATTATTCAGCATGGCTTTTTTGGAATACCGAACCTTAAGGAAGGATATTGCCTGGACGATAATTCCAGGGCATTGCTGG
The DNA here is from genome assembly GCA_012522835.1 of Bacteroidales bacterium. Lineage (GTDB taxonomy): Bacteria > Bacteroidota > Bacteroidia > Bacteroidales > Prolixibacteraceae > JAAYJR01. Next base: position 12,501 of record JAAYJR010000343.1, on the reverse strand, counting down.
TAGCTCTTATGGCCTATAAGGTTAAAAAGGACACATCGGCACTCAGGCTGTGTTCAACATATTTGAGTTATATCCATTACATGCAGACTGAGGACGTCAGATTCAGACACCTGGTAAGTTTCAACCGGCAGTTTCTTGAAGAAGTCGGATCTGAAGATTCTTTCGGAAGATCGGTCTGGGCCCTTGGCTATATGATGAGCAATGCACCTGATGACTCTTACTATCAGAGCAGCAAGAACATATTTTTTAAGGCCATGCCGCATTTTGACAAACTGAGATCAGTAAGAAGCATTGCCAATACAATGATCGGAATTTCCTATTATTTACAAAACCATATGTCGGACGACATGATGATTGAACAGCTGAAACAACTGGCCGGTTTTTTAATAAAGGAATACGAGCAGAACTCTCACGACAACTGGAAATGGTATGAAGAACTGCTGGCCTATGATAATGCCATACTCCCCCTGGCTATGCTTCATGCTGCGGAGATTCTACCGGAAAAAAAAGTAAGGGATATTGCTTTTGAATCCATGCATTTTTTAACGGAACAAACCATGAGTAATGGGTTTTTGTCCATCATAGGTAATCAGAAATGGTACAATAAAAAAAGCGACCGATCAGTATTTGCCCAGCAGCCGCTGGATGCAATGGGAATGGTTCTTATGTTCCGGCAGGCCTACAATATCTCGGGCAACAAGGATTACCTGAGCAGGCTTTTCAGATCATTCAAATGGTTTCTGGGTGAAAATGACCTTCGGATGAGTCTTTTTAACCATGAGACACAGGGCTGTTTCGACGGTCTCGAAAGTTATGGCGTAAACCAGAATCAGGGTGCCGAAAGTATTCTGGCTTATCAGATTTCTTATCTCAACGTGCTGAAGGCACATGAAGATTATTACCGTAAGGAATAATAACAACTGAAAACCGAAAAGATGTTGATAAAAAGATATCCGGGCAATCCGGTCCTCACCAAAGCCGATGTTCCCTATCCCGTGGCTACAACTCATAATGCGGGAATGATCAAACATCACAATGAATATATAATGCTATTCAGGTCACACAGACTGAACGGCCGAAGTATTATCGGAAAAGCTGTGAGCAGGGATGGTTTTAATTTCCAGGTTGATCCTGAACCATTCCTGACACCTGCTTCAGAGGGTGTTTTTAAAACATATGAAGCCTGGGGAGTGGAAGCTCCCCGTATTACATTTATAGACGGTGAATACCTTATCACTTACAGTGCATACTCACAGTACGGAGTAAGAATAGGACTGGCCAAAACCCGGGATTTCCGCTCAGTAGAGAGATTCTCGCTGATCACCCAGGCCGATTACAGAAATGTAGTGATCTTTCCCGCGAAGTTTAAGGGATTATTTGCACGGCTGGATCGTCCTCATTCCGATATTTCACCATGGAGTATCTGGATAAGCTATTCACCCGACCTGAGGTACTGGGGGGATTCCGAACTGATAATGAAGCCCGTGCTTTACCATTGGGATGAAATGAAAATCGGTCCCGGTGCAACACCCATTAAAACATCCCGCGGATGGCTGAATATATACCATGGAGTATTCCCGACCATGGCAGGAAGCGTATACAGGCTTGGAGTTGCCCTGCATGACCTTGACAATCCTGCCAGAATAATAGCGGCCGGCGATGAATGGATCCTTCAGCCTGAAGAAACTTATGAGATCACAGGCTACGTCCCGAATGTGGTTTTCTCATGCGGCGCCATCCCGGAACCGGATGGAAGCGTAAAAATCTACTGGGGTGCAGCCGATACAGTAATGTGTGCAGGAACAGCCAGCATAGATGAACTGGTGGATCATTGCCTGAAAAACAGCAGAAACGCATTGTAAAATGACTGGATCCTGATCAGTAATAATTGTCTTTCGTAATTGTTAAATAAAACATAAAACTCCCTGACGTTAATAAAATAAAAACGGATGCTATACGGACTGCTTAAATAACAATTATTTAAATCTAGCATTCTCGAATGGAAATTTATAATATCTTACTGAATATTTTAATTAATTGAATAACAAACGTTTAATTATAACATTTAAAAATGAAAATCGGAATATTATCACCTATTGCATGGAGAACACCACCCCTGAAATACGGGCCGTGGGAACAGGTAACATCCAATATTGCAGAAGGGCTGGTAAAAAAAGGAATGGATGTCACACTCTTTGCCACAGGTAATTCCCAAACAAGTGCAAAACTTCAATATGTATCACAAACAGCCTATGCCGAAGATCAGTCCCTTGATCCAAAAGTATGGGAATGCCTTCATATCAGCAATTTAATGGAACAGGCATCCGGTTTTGACATAATCCATAATAATTTTGACTTCCTGCCTTTGAGTTATTCCCGCCTGATAAAAACGCCGGTCGTCACAACAATACACGGGTTCTCATCAGAAAAAATAATACCTGTTTATAAAAAATACAACAGTAATACATTTTATGTTTCAATCAGTGATTCCGACCGCAGTCCCGAACTCGATTATATCGCCACAGTATACAATGGCATAAACACGGGGGACTTCACCTATAATCCTGAGCCCGAAGACTACCTGCTGTTTTTTGGCAGGATACACCCGGACAAGGGAACCCTGGAATCAATTCAGATAGCAAAGAAAACAGGGAAAAAACTGATCATCTCAGGTCTGATCCAGGATGAGAGCTATTTCGAACAAAAAATCAAACCCTTCGTAAACAATAAGGATATTATATATGCAGGAAATTCAGGACCTGAAGAAAGGGATAAACTACTGGGCAGGGCAACTGCCCTGCTGCATCCCATAAGCTTTGATGAACCTTTTGGTCTGAGTGTTGCAGAAGCGATGCTGTGCGGAACACCTGTAGTGGCTTTTAACAGGGGATCCATGCCCGAACTGATTAAACATGCTGAAACAGGATTCCTTGTAAATACTGTTGAGGAAGCAGCAGGATCCCTGAATAAAATAAATAGTATCAACAGAGAACACTGCCGGGAGTGGGCATTGAAAGAGTTCAGTCTTGAAAAAATGGTAAATGGCTATATTGATGTTTATAAGCATATTATCCAGCTAAAAAATAAGCAATAAATTATAATAAGAAAGTCAATGGCTACAAAACAAATCGTAAAGCGGAAAAAACTGAAGATTGTTGGCGATAATTCCCGGGTAATCGCATTACCGCATATTCCACAGGAATTGGGACGAATAGGCAATTTAACACTCAGGGTCCTGAACCTTGATGAAAAAGAAGCCAGGAAACTTTTAACAGAAACCCTGGACAATTTTGCTGATCGCCACAGAGATATAAAACAACAGCTGATGAGGCATTATGATAAGATTTCTGAATATATTCCAAAAGGGATCAATCTCAGCAGAACTCAAAAACTTCTTATCGGAGCATATCTCACTATGGAATATTCCATCGAATCTGCTGCACTTTTCAATCCGTCCATCGTTCCTCATCCTGACCAGTCCCTGCTGCCGCCCGGAAACGTCAGGTTTATAATGAGCCTTCGGGCTACTGGTGAAGGACACATCTCCTCAATCGTTTTCAGAAGCGGAACAATCGATAAAAACTTCACATTTAACTTTGACAGTGTTTCGGAATATGTAGAAACTCCTGCCCTCGTTCATGATCCGTTTTATGACAATATTTTATTCCGGCTGAAGCTTAAAGATATGAAAGCCTGGAACGAAACCAGTCTCACCATCATGAATAAACTCCCCGGATTTTTTACATATGAGGAATTAAAACTGAGTATACAGGAAGTTTATATGAATCCGGAGATCAAGACAGATAACTGGACTATTAACGTTGTAAACTGGCTGGCTGATTCAAACTATAAAATAAAATTTGATGATGAAACCGCCCTCAGCGAACGTGTGATATTTCCTGTTTCATCCAATGAAAGCAAAGGGCTTGAAGATGCCCGTTTTGTTAAATTTACCCACGATAACGGAGAAGAAACCTATTATGCAACCTATACTGCATTCAACGGCCACAGTATCCTGTCCCAGCTGATAGAAACAAAAGATTTTCAAACTTTCAACATTATCACCCTGAACGGAGATGGAGTAAAGGGTAAAGGGATGGCCCTCTTCCCGCGGAAAGTGAACGGAAAATACGCAATGCTTTCAAGGCAGGACGGGGAAAACAACTATATCATGTTCTCCGACAACCTGCATTTCTGGTATACAGCCAAACTCATACAAAAACCCGAACAAGCCTGGGAGTTTGTCCAGATAGGAAATTGCGGATCACCCCTGGAAACCGACAAGGGATGGCTGGTGCTGACCCACGGTGTGGGAAATATGCGGCAATATGCAATAGGGGCCATACTCCTGGATCTGAAGGACCCGTCAAAAATAATTGCCCGTCTCGAAAAGCCTCTTATGTCAGCAAACGAAGAAGAACGCGAGGGATATGTTCCGAATGTAATATACTCCTGTGGCGGAATGATCTTCAATGACACACTGATACTGCCCTATGCCATGTCAGATATAGCATCACGGATTGCAATTGTGGATCTGAATACTCTCTTTAAAAAGATGAAATTTATCGCATGATATATTCCCGCCGTAATCCGAGGGCGGTGTAGCTTTTTATTCATGAATTCCGGGATGTGGCAGCCGGTAACTTACAGACATCCACCCACTGCTCATAAGAAGTGTATTGCTCCAGTTCCCCGGGCGATAATTCAACGATACTGTATCCACTTCCGGCACCGGGATATACTATTTCATTATCCTTCAGGGAAATATCCAGATAAATCTTAACATTTGATTTGACTGCAAATGGACAGACGCCGCCTGAATCATGACCTGTATATTCCCTGACCAGCTCACCGGGAATCATTTTGGGCTTTTGATGAAAAAAAGCTTTAAACTTCCTGTTATCCACCCTGACATTGCCTGCAGCAACAACAAGCACAGGCATATCATTCACCAGGAAAGACAGTGTCTTTGCAATCTGTTCTACTTCACAGCCAATGGCTTCTGCTGCCATTTCAACCGTTGCACTGGAATTTTCAAACTTTTTGACCCGGTCACCCAGACCTATACTTTCAAAATAATTCTTTACCTTTTCAAATGACATCGTTTTTCTTTAAAAATATACTTTCAAACATCCTTCCCGGTATTCCCCCTGGTTTTCTTCCCGGTTTTCTTCCCGGTCTCCTTCCCGCTTACCCGCCCGGGTACTTTGGTACTTCGGTATCTGCCACCCGGAATATTTAATCATCAGCGGCTTTGTCAAATGTATCAAATGTGAAAATAAAGAAAGCCCCGATAATGAATGCAACAAAAAACAGAACCCACAAAACCGGAGTGATGTTTAAAGCCTTGCCGGTTACTGGCAGACTGATATACCAGATCCCTGAAGCAATTGCCACGGACAACCTTCTTTTCTGATTGAATGTGATAGTATTGTTGCATTTGATACATTTCCACTCGGACCAAAGATGTTTAAATATAAATTTATTTACATATTCCATGATCGAATATTTGTAATTACAATAAGGACAGGTTCTGGTTTTCATGCTAAATAATTATGATAAAACGCTTATAATCGTGTACTTTTTTGAGTAGTCATTACAGATCCGGTCATTTTTAAATATCAGCCCTTCAAATACAATAGTACGTTAGATACCCTCTTTTTTACCGGGATCAATATTTGCAATTCCAAATGGAATATGAACCAGTGGAATATTATCAATATGCTCCAGATGAACTGATTGATCATCGAAATACATATGAGGTTTCATAATTTCCAGAATCCTTTTTTTCTCAATACCTCCCAGGAAGAATGCTTCATCCACAGTAACTCCCCAGCTTTTCAGGGTATTTATCATTCTTTCATGGGAAGGGGCACTACGTGCAGTCACAATTGAGATTTTCAATATTCTTTTATAACCACGGGTGTTCCTGATTTTCCGGGTTTCAAGTTTCTGGAAGAATGAAATCTTTCTGAACAGGTCCTGCAACGGACCGGGATTGTGAGGAACCAGGGATAATTGTGTTTCGGATTCATGAAATTTGTTTAAATCCTTCGTAGACTTGTAAATAATTTCAGCAGCATCATCAGCAATTACACCGTCAAAGTCAAAAGCAATCCTCAGCTCATTGTCATTTTCCTCATCCGATATTCTTGTTTCAATCACCCTGCCAGCCGGAAATCCTGCACGTATTGCCTTGTTAACATCCCCGGAATTGGCAGACAGAAACAGTGAAGCATTAAAACCCGGTAAATATTCATAAGGAGATCTCCCGGAAAAAAATGCAGCCCTTGTAATATTCAGGCCATAATCTTTGATTGAACGAAAAACACGCATGCCGGTTTCAGGACTGTTCCTTGAAAGAAGCACAACTTCAACCGGCTCTTCTTCGGGGAAAACAGAATTTAAATTAAGAAACCTGCGGATAAAGGGAAACGCGACACCTTTTTCCAGGGTCTTGTCAATATTTGCCTCCTGAAATTTACGATATCCTTCCACTCCCTTTTCCCTGTAGACCTTATCAGACTCCGACAAGTCAAAAAGGGCACTTGAAGCAATTGCAATAACCAGTTTTCTATCTATTGGATATGCCATAACTATCTGCTTACTGTTTATATCGTGAGATTTCGCCCGAATGACGTTGCAATAACTGCTGCCAAACGGTATGAATCAAAGTTCTGCTCTTATTGCACATGGATTTCCAAATGCCAGAACATTATCAGGTATATCTTTGCTTACAATACTTCCTGCGCCAATAGTAACATTATTCCCTATGTTTATTCCTGGTAAAATCACAGTATTACCTCCGATCCAAACATTATCTCCTATTGTAACTGGTTTTGACGAAGTCAGATACCGGGTTCGATTTCCTTTTTTAATTATTCGTTTTGATGCTTTCAGAGGATGACTGGCAGTATATATTTGAACATATGGAGCAATTAAACCGTTTTTTCCGATGGTTATTTTATTGTCATCCAAAAATATACAGTTAGTGTTTATAAATGTATTTTCGCCGATTGAAATATTTTCTCCGTAATCACAGAAAAATGGGACTTCAATCCAAACACCACTGCCTTTAAATTCAAAAAGTTCGTCTAAGACCCGTTCCCGTTCATGGATCAGTCCGGAATCAAGATTATTATATTCCTTTAATAATTTTCTTGCCCTGTGATACATTTTCAACAATTCCTCATCTCTGGAATCATAATAATCTCCATTTAACATCTTTTGTTTTTCAGTCATATGTTCAGGTATTTTAAGAAATACTTTAACGTTTCAGCCAAGTATTTGAGACATTACTACTGGTTCCCTGCTAACGGTAAGGATTTATGGTTTTCAATAAGTAATTATGATTCATTGATAAGTATCTTTTTTTATGTCCTGATGATATTTAATATGTGATTTCCTGGCGGTTTACAGCAGACAATGACAAATAGTTACCGGACAGATCCGGGCCGGCTGTGTAATGCATTACAGAGCTGTCATGAATACATGAGTAAAAACAAAGTATGTCAACCTGCCGTTTTCACGGGACAGGTTGTACCGTAAAGCGGGAAATAAATTACCCATTAGCAGCGCCTTTGTCAAATCTTTCATTTGGCAAGCCAATCAAATTTCTTAAAAATCCATGAATAATAGCAATGGGCAGGAGCAAAAACCCTATGACAAGCATGCTTAACTCATAAAACAGTGTGCTTCCCTTATATCCTTTCCCTTTAAGTCTGGACAAAAATGCACTGAAAGGGATTCCGTACATATTTCCTGCAATCATAACCTGACAGGCAGAAAGGATGATACCAGCTTCTTTTTTGCCATATTCTTTAATAATAGAATCATAAGTACTCTTCCTGGGGAATCCTCTTGAATCGGCAAAATGCTGAGCGAACATTATCGCTTTTGCTTCTTCTGGTTTGGTAAAATCACTGCCGCCGCTTAGAAAGCTACTTATTTCTTCATTGCTCATGCCTTGCTCCAAAGCCATTTGCGTATGCTGATATGAGCAGGCTGCACAACCATTCACTTCGGTAACAGCAAGTTGCAATCGTTCAACAAACTGCACATCAAGTAATTTGCTTTTACTGTTTCCTATGAGTTTTGATGCTGCCCCGGGTATAAAAACAAATGAACGGTAAAGTTCCCATATACTAAACTTTCGTTTAAATTCATTTATCAGGAGTACTGCTTCTGATAAGCTTGCTGCTTTTGTCATCTTAATTCATTTTGATTTCCCCCGGAAAGTTAAATAATATAATTTAAAATCACCCTTTCTGTAAATGCTGTTATTTCTTAATTATCATTTCCCCACTTCTATAAGTCTCTGATCCTACAGCTCTAAAAACACATCTATAGCTACCGGGCCGGGATACGCTTACATCTGTCTCCCATACCGGGTTCATCCAGATCATGTCCGGCTAAGGTTTCAGAAGTGTACCCCCTGTAATAATCCGCACAGTATGCAAAATATCTGCCAGCCGGCCCCACACCTTTATATCCCTTGCGTTGAGCTTGAAATTACTGATGGGCTGCATAAGGGTTTCTCAACTGATAATGAAGTCACTATTCTCATTAATACCGATATGCGGTGCCCCGTCACAGGACTTTAAAAATTTCTCACGTACAGTGTTTACCACATTGTTGCCATCGCTCAGCCCGGCAATAACAACATAATTTTCTGCCCTTAGCCAGGACGTTTCACATTAACCATACTTTCCATGTCAGCTTCGGCTTTTAATGTTCACCAGACAAATGGAATTAATCTGTATCTGACTTCTTTGCAGTAATCAGAATACCCCGGCAATTCCTCTTGTAATACTCTGTCTTCAAAAGAAGTTCTTACAAAGATGATAACCACCATTATACATGCCGGGATAAGACTAAGTGCCGATCCAAATGCAAAAGGCAAAGGAAATGAGCCGATAAGCATCCCGACATATCCCGGATGCCGTACAAATTTATAAGGACCGGACTTTACTACTTTTTGCTTCCTGTCATTTTGAATTCTTACTGTACCTTCCATAAATGGATTGTGCAGCATAGGCCAGAGTGAAAAGGCTGCAGATATAATAAACAGAATAATTGCGAGGTATAAGTATTGAAAGGAAATGGTGAAAAGATTATACCTTACATCCAGTCCGGCAGTTAGCGGAGTAATAATAATTGCCAGAAAAAAATAAACTGATAAAAGATACTTGTCTAAAGATTTGGTCCCTTCCTGAATCTTTCCTCTTGAATTCAGCAGTTCTGGTGATCTCTTAAAAAGAACAAAACTGATAATTAAGCTGCCACAAAAGTATATACCAAAATAAATCCAGACTCTTAAATTATTTAACTGTCCGGAAGAAAGAAAGAAAACAATAACTGTTACAATGATCCAGTTAACAGGTGCCAAAAATGCCTTTAATCCTGATCTGGTAAGTTTTCGCATCTTTAAGTAATTATCCGGGGCTTTATTATTTTAGCAGCTTCTTTGCAATCTGTCAGCAGCTTCTTTGCAATCTGTCAGCAGCTTCTTTGCAATCTGTCAGCATCTTAAAGCAAGAAGCCGGTACTATAAACAGTATGGAACAAAGTTACGGCAATAAAAAAGCCAGCACTATGAATAGTTTTGATTTTCATTCAGCAATCAGGGTGCCGCATTCTGCCTCCATCCTGGTTGCAGAGCAGGAATTCCGCAAAAACCGTGACAGCCTCCCGTTTCACGGAACAAGTTGTCCTGCTCAGCGGGAAGCGTATGGCTTATACCTGCTGTATGTTTAGGCCTCTTTTAATCAAATAGCTCAATACATCCGTAATCTTCAGTCAACAACATTTTATTAATAGCTCCTTTATCGAAATATTCAGGATCAAATTCTTCACCCAACCATTCAGTAAAACTGTCATACTCCTCATGGTTTGGGTTTTTTAAAATTTCCAACATATCCGAATAGCCCCATACTCCACCACAATCTTCTGGTGGACAATTCATTTTACCTGCCACGCAGACCGGATACTTTATATTTTGATCATATGAGAGAACTTTTTCTAAAATAATATCATGCTCCCAGCTATCACCAAAATCGTATTCATATACAATTTTATCTTTTTCCTTTTTCAACAGGTTTGAAATTTTAATTTTGGCGTAATCAACATTATTCAATTCTTCCCAGGTATCATCATCCGGGTATCTCTTTGCATAAAAGGTTTGATCTTTAATAAACTGATGTAAATGTGAATTAGTCCAACCCATTGATGTTTGAATGATTTTGTGAAAGTCAGACAATAATAATACCGAAGGAACTAACAATCGCCTCCAAATTTTCGGTTTAAATCCGACAAGTGCAACTTGAATCTGATATATTTTCATATTGCCATGTTTTTTCAAAAATAGTTAAAAAAGGATTTGAAATTGTTGGAAAAAGGATTTTTAAAATTAAAAACCAATCAATCCTGGTTCAGGGTGATTTTCCCGTCCGGACTGGCCAAAGTCGCTATTGAAAACTATGAGCAATTAATTATCACGAATCTGTCTGTTAATGAAGTCATTTGAGGTATTGTTGCGATCGGAATATCGGGTTCCGCGAATCAAAACTTCCTGTAATCCTTAACTATCAGGAACTGAAAGAGTTTCCTCCAGTCCCGGCCCTGCCTCAGCAAGGTATTGCATGTTTTGTCAATATGCCCTGCAGTGAAGAGAGGTTCAGGTTACAATCATTTTATCCTGATTGTTTTTATCTCATTGTTTGCATTAAATGTCGGGAAATACATTAACCCGATCTTTGCCGGATTAATAGTATATATTCCTGAATATCTGGGAATCAAATCTATATCAAAAGTACATTCTCCTTTAGCCAGATAATCACAGAAAATTGTTGTCTCATTTTTAAAATATTCTCTGTGCGATTCATTTCTTAAATTATTTTTCTTATCGGCATACGAACAACCTCCCGGAATTGGAATATTTATAATTACATATTCAGCGTCTTTTTTTACAGCTACATTTACAATAAGTTTTGTTTCCTGTCCGGCAGCCAGAATAGTCACTGACTCGTTATTAAAACTTGTTGAAATTTCAAAGTCCCCTTCTTTTAAGCCTGGTGTATTATCCCAATATCTTTGATAAGATGTAAAATAAACCGGAAAGTCTCCTGTTTTTGATACCTCAATCTTTTGAGCCGGACTTATTTTCATTTCAAAAGGGAATTCTGTAACTGTTTTGTTAATGCCCCCGCTTAATGTTAATACCGGTTCGTTTGATTCAGAATGATTCTTTAAGAAGTCAGGTAAGATTGTTTCAATGATCTGAGCAGATTCAAAAGTGTTTCTCCAATAGCCGTTTCTTCTATTTTCTAAGAAATAATTTTGAATCTTGTTTAATCTGTGACTATCAATTGTTGAATCAGCCATAAATATTCTATAGGCGAGCAATGTATTCTGTACATCATTGCTTAACAGGTTCGTTTCCTGAGTATCATCGGAATAAAAAATATTTCCAGACAATGTCGTTTTTTCATAATAATTCAGTGTGTCCGGATTATAATCAATACCACAAAGTTGTTTTAACCAGATTATATTAAGAAGACCATTTAAAGGGATTTTCTTACTTCTCTCCAAATCAGAAATATAAGCCTGATAATTTATTTGGGCCCCTAAAATATTCAGGATTTTAAGTATCCGTATTTTCTCATTGGAATCACGGGAATTTTCCAGTTCCCATACAAGCAATTCTGCAATCTGACTTTTATTGACTGATGTTTTATATCCAAGCTGTTCTGCCTGAATCAGGGCTTCAAGCACATGTAAACTGATCCAGAGACTTTCTTGTGAATCTCTCCACCAGCCCCATAAACCATTTTCTTTTTGATTTTTCTTTAACAACCTGATTAATTTTTCAAGCAGATTCTCATTTTTGAATTTTTTATCCCTCCAGGATGCTATGTTCTTTTCTGCTATAAGTGCTTTCAGCTTTGATGCCAGCTGCTCATTGCAGGAATATTTATATCCGATCAGATGACTAATCTCATCCTCAATAACCTCCAGGATATCAGCACGGGCATAAAGACAAACTGAATCCAACGTGGAATCATACTGCAACTGAATGGTCGTATCTTTTTCAAGCACATAAAAATAACCTTTGGCTGCTTCAAGCCCTTTTGGAAAAACAGGAATATCCCTTTGTTCACCATCAAGATAATCGTCTTTGGTTTTGAGATAATATTTCACATCCAGAGAATCAATGGCAGCAACAACAGACAAGGTATCAATTAATGAGTTATTGCAGAATCTCAATTTATTTAACATTTCTCTCCCATTGACTTCCATTTTTGTTTCGACTTCCACCGGATCGGCTGTGTAGTTAAACACTTTACCAATTGCATATGAACTATCACCCTGAACAAGAAACCGCGGCAGAGCTAATTGAGCCATTAGTGGTTTATATGATTTTATCAAACCTTCTGTTTGCCCGGATTGCCGTTTGCCATTCATTGCAAGATAAAATGTTTTCCAACTGCTTACATCATCCGG
>JAAYJR010000074.1 GCA_012522835.1 Bacteroidales bacterium | reverse complement strand
GTCGTACACTTCTACATTGATGCCGTAGTTTTGTTGCCCGCAATTTATTTTACCGTTGTATTCATTCATTGTACTTATTGTTTGCCATCAGGTTGGACTGTTATTCTTTTTGTTTTTTTAGTTCGTTTGAAATTAACTCTTTTATTTCTTTTTCGGGGAACTGCAACTGATAATCGGCAACGCCAATGGGTTTGTTTACATCGCGCAGGGCAATTTCCACTTCAACGTGTTCTTTATCGGCACACAGTACTATGCCGATTGATGGATTCTCGTCGGGTTGTTTTACCTGGTCGTCGAGCAAGCCCAGGTAAAAATTCATTTTGCCAATATATTCGGGTTTAAACTCGCTTACTTTTAAATCGATTGCCACCAACGCCCGTAACCTTCTGTTGAAAAAAAGTAAATCAACCGCATAATCTTTATTGCTGAGTGTTAGCCGGTACTGGTTACCTATGAATGTAAAAACGTTTCCCAATTCGAGCAGGAAAAGTTTAATTTTTTCAACAAGGCGGCGTTCGAGTTCCAACTCTTTAACGGGTTTCACCAGACCGAGAAATTAAAGGTTATAAGTACTTTTCAAAATTTCATCGGCTTGTTCCTGCAGGTCTTCGGGCAGCGTTTTTTCAAAATTATGCTGTTTGGGCAGCAGTTTGGCATTTCTAAAAGTGTCGGCTTTTATAAAGTTAAGGAGTACATTTCGTGTCCAATTATTTTCGTAAGCTTGTTCAATGTAGAACTTTGCTTCAACCAGCGATTTTGTTTTAGAAATAATTAACAGGTTGTGTCTCCATGGCAAAAGTGCAACGCTGCGTTGCATTTTTTCATCTGCCAAAGCATAAAATTCATAGAATCGTTTCATATTCCATAAATTCCGGGCCGAAAAGCCTGTTGTTCCGGGAAATTCCTGCTGCAAGTCGGTTGCCAGTCGCTTAACCACACTGCTGCCATATCCTTTTTCCAATCCTTCAACAGAAAGTCGTTTGCCAATACTCCAGTACAATTGCATCATTTCCGAGTTCACCCGTCGTGCCGCCACTACCCGGGCAGATTTTATTTCGGAAACGATTTGCCGGAGTATATCGTTGTATTTATTCTGTTCGATGCTGTCCATTGTTTTTTTAATCTAATTCCTCAGAGCACCTCGTCCGGATATGGAGTATCAGCCAGCCGGCTGCGGATAGACTGAAAGTATCCTGGAAGATTTGTAGTCTGTGTGCCATCAATGGAAAATTATTTTGTGGCAGTAGAAACTTTCTTTTTATGGCGGACAGGTTGTTTGCCCGACAACGATTTTAAGGTTCGGTGCAGGGGATTAATAATGGTAAGGCCTGTAATTTCGTTGGTATCGGTTTGTACCCTTACAATTGTTCCTTCGCCAATGTCAACTCCTTCGGCATTTTGCGGATTTCCAAAAGAGATGTACAGGACATCTGCTTCGGCATCGTAGTCCCATTTAATTTTTTCTTTTTTTTCTGAAATATTTATCGTTTCCATTTTTGTTTTTTTTGAGACAGCTGAAATCATATTGAAGACTTAGGTTATTCTTACTGGTTTTACAATCTTCCATCAGTCAAATTTTTATCTAAAATTCCTTTTAAATCATATATCACTGCCCCATTTTTTTATGGGCTTTTGCACCCAAGTTCAATAATTTGTGATGCATTACTATTAAAAATATTTTATTCATGATTTAAATGCGTGTATCTTGTGTTGTTTTTATTTTCAGGACGATACATGCTATCAAGTTTCAATTTTTTTCGAAATATGATTTGTACCATTCATAAAACTTTCTATTCTAATTGTGTTCAATAATTTTCCAGTGGCCGCCTTTTTCAGATCCAATTCTTTTTAGTTTATTTATTTTCTTTAGTTTTTCAATGTCACGTCGTATGGTTCTGGTAGAGACTTTTAGGTTTTTGGCCAAATCTTTTAAAAGAACCTGGTTGTTTTTTTTAATTAACTCAAGTACTAACAGTTGTCTTTTATCGGGGACATTATCGGGGACATTATCGGGGACATTATTGGTGACCCTATCGGTGACCTTATCTACGACTTCATCGGTGATATTTGATTTCATAGTCACCCAAAAAGAATCGGAGAATTCGAAATTAATC
>JAAYJR010000112.1 GCA_012522835.1 Bacteroidales bacterium | reverse complement strand
GCTGCCTGAAGATATTACTGCTTTTCCGGCAGCCAGGTGTGCCTTGACACGCCGTGCTATCTCATCAGTAAAAACAATATCGTCAGGTATTATCAGTACCTTATATTTACTCCAGTCGGAGTGACTGTTTACCACATCAAATTGCTGTTTCAGTTCATCCAGGATCCTGACAGTTGCAAGCAGATTATCATCGCTCATTGATTGTTTCAGGATATTTTCATCACCTTTTGAATATACAACTGCTATTTCGGTAATATTTTTTGCATTATCGAACCAGGGTTCCATTGTCTGAAGCTCTTTATAGATCTTTTCAATCCTGTTGAGAACTGCATTTTCCAGGTCGCCACGAGGATGGAAATGGCCTCCCACGTTTGGACGCATTCCGTTTGCAAGTCCGTAGAGCAATTCCGACTTAATAGCAGCTTCGGGCCTGAGTCCCCCAAAATCGCCCCAATCATAAAACCTGCCGGTCATATAAGTTACCGGCATTTCACCAAGAGTTCTCGCATATCTGGAAAGCACCGGCAGAATTTCATAACCACCGGGATTAGTCGGCAGGTGCACACACTCCAGATGGGTACTCAGACCTACCTGGTTTTCGAAAGAAACACCCTTAAAGACGAGAAGATAATCCGGATTGATTTCGTTAGTAACTTTAGCTATGTCCTTAGCCAGTCTGAGAGCGGAAAACTCAGAGAATTTTTCCACCTCATTAATATTATTATAGTCAATCCCTTTTTCTTTCATCTCCTTAACACAAATCGGACATACGCAGTTAAACTCCTGCAGTCCGTCAAAGAAGAATCCTGCCACGGGATAGTTATCTGCTATCTCCTTCACCATTGCTATAACCCTGTCCCTGTAAGGTGAGTTGTAGCACATAGTTCTGACATACGGAGTAAAAGGAGGATTCCGGTAAGCTCTGCCATCAAATGACAAGGTTGTCCAGTCGCGGTGTTGCAAACCTTCAGCGCTGCTTATTCCACAATGAATATATGCCATAAGTGCGATATCCCTTTTCAGGCATGCATTGGCAAGACTTCCGAAGAGATCATATTTCAGGGAGGGGTGTTTTATCCCTATTTTAGTATCATAATATGCCATACCCTGGTTACAGCGGGCATGAAAGGTAAGGTAATCTACCCCGCAAGCTTTAATTCTGTCGGTGAATACTTCTGCATCGAATGTTTCTCCTACGTCAGGGCAGGCCTGCATGGTATGGTTGTCATAGAACAGACAATACTTTGGCTCGTACATTTTTTCTACTTTTTTGTTTATTGTTTGTGAATTGGAAACAAAAGATAAAACTGTCAATAGTATTATTATCAGGAATTGTTTCATCTTATTAAAATTGCTTATTTATATGGTTTAAGATGGAACTCGCACATGTTTTAATTACACTATTTTGTCCCGATTTTACAATCATGCTCGTTTCATTAAATCGTTTTTAATATAACCCATATATGTTTTAACCATATTTTTTAATCCGCTTTTAACCGGATGTTAGTTTCTAAAATGAAATTATACAATCTGCAAACGTAATTTATTTTTTGAATTTGTCAAAAATAAATAACCGGTTTAATAATCAGGACAGGTATATTTACCAGTGTATCAACAAAAAAAAGCAGCAACAATACAGAACCAAAATTAGTTATTGTTACTGCTTTCTGTTTAAAGCTATTTATCTGCTATCAATCGACAATTTTTGCCTTGACGAATGCATCAATTAATTGTTCTTCGGTCATATTTGAAGCTTTCAGGTATAACCTGTTATTGAGCGGAACAGTAACTGAGTTGCCTTGTCCGGTGAAAATTTCTTCATCCTGGCCCGGATTTTTATATAACTTAACATCTGCTGCGCTGATAGGTAATTCGAGTTTTTTACTGCCTGAAATATGCCAATATACAACATAAAGATCATTTCCTCTTTTGAATTTGTCTTAGTGTTCAAATACAATTAAAGAATGCCCTTTTGATTCCGGGATGGTTACATCAATATAACCATTGTTAATTTTATACCTTAAGGGTTTCATCTCAGGTGCAATGTACACTTTTTTTGGTGTTTTACCATCAGTTTGTAGCGATAATTTGATGTTATTCAGGATAATAGGCTCTTCTATCATTTCAGCAACAGCACCTCTTTTTTCCGGAACATAGGAGAGAACATGCACCATTCTTCTTCCGGGTTGTTCTGTTACATATACTCTGGCAAATGACGGCAGGTTTTCATATTTAAAAAGAGGTTGAGGTAATAGTTCCTGCAGTACATTTCTGAATATGTTTCTAAGCTCGACATGAGCCTGGGCATAATAACCTGCAAAAATTCTATGGCTGAAATGGGCAATATTTCCGTTAATAGTAAGAGCAGGGAATTCTGTTACCTTGTCAGGCGGACAATATTCATAAGCATATTCGCCATCCCATATATTGTTATAATATGGTTTTACCAGGTCTGCTTCAACACGGGTGCCGGCCAGGGGTTTAACATTGATGCCTGTTGAGAATAGTTGAATAGGCATATCAGGAAGGTCTTTGTTAAAGTTATTTCTAACTGCAAAAAAAGCAGGATTAAAATCATTTTCATTAAGATATTTTACACCCCACTCTTTTTCGAAGACAAATTCAGATCCCTCCGGATCAAGTCCGGAACTTCCTGAAGCGATAATAGCTTTTCCGGCATCAATATGTGCTTTAACGCGCTTAGTAAACTCTTCATCGAACGGAACATCATCAGGAATTACCAGCACTTTATATTTACTCCAGTCTGACGTTATAGATGCAACATCGAATTGTTGTTTTAACTCTCCGAGCATTCTGACAGCTGCATTAAGTTTTCTGTCTCCGCGTACATTCTCACCCTTAAAGACAACTGCGATATCAGCTAAATTTTTTGCCTCACTGAACCAGGGTTCCATAGTCTGGAGTTCATTATAGATTTTACCAATTCTGTCGAGTGCCGGATCAAATGGGCCATAACGCGGATGGAAGTGGCCTCCTACATTAGGCCTCATTCCATTGGCAAGGCCGCTAAGCAATTCTGCTTTAATGGCAGCTTCAGTCCGCAGTCCTCCAAAATGACGCCAGTTATTAAACCGTGTGTTCATAAGCAGTACCGGCATATCCCCCAGGGTTCTCATGTAAGCTTCAAAAACAGGAAAGGCATCATATCCCCCGGATGTCGGGATATATTCCAGTTCCAGATATGCCCCGAACTCAACCTGATCTTTATAAGAGATACCATTGAAATACAGAAGAAAATTTGGATTGATGGCCCTGGCGGCTTTAGCAATGTCCTGGGCAAAACTCAAGGAAGACAATCTTGCAAATTCGCGGATATCGTCAATATTATTTACATCCATGTTTTTTTCTTTCATACCCCTGACACAAGCCGGACAAACGCAGGGACGAGCGTTTACGCCATCTATGAAGAACCCTGCCACAGGATAATTTTTTGCTACCTCTTCTATCAGTGAGATGGTATGTTCGCGGTATGGAGTATTAAAGCACATTTGACGTACCCATGCAGTTACCCGGGGTTCGCGATAGACCCGTCCGTCGGGTTCAATTATCAACCAGTCGCGGTGCCTCAGGCCTTCTTCATGACTAAGTCCCCCGTTCATATATGCAGTAAGGGCTATCCCTTTTCTTTTACAGGCATCAGCAATTTTTCCGAAAAGATCATATTTAAGCGGAGGATATTTAATACCTATTTTGGTATCATAGAAAGTCATGCCCTGGTTACTTCTGGCGTGAACGGTAAGATAATCAACCCCGGCTTTGACAAGACGGTCGGTAAAGTCCTCAACATCAAAATCTTTACCAACATCCGGATTAGGAGGCATTACATGATTGTCATAAAAGAGGGCATATTTCGGAGAGTGCTTTTTATTGGCGCTTCCTTTTGCATCCTCACCATTTTGTGAGAAGGAGATCACCGGGAAAATAAGACAGATAATTAGAAGAATATTAAGTTTCATCTATAAAAAATTTATAATTATTATTTTATTCAAATACAATAAGTGAATAGCCGTTACTCTCGGGAACAGTCACATTAATATACCCATCTTCCACTTTGTAACGCAATGATTTTTTTTCAGGGGCGAGATAGACTTTTTTAGGTGCTTTACCGTCAACGCGCAGTGATATTTTTACGTTGCTAAGCTTAATAGGCTCCTCTATCATCTGTGTCTGGCCTCTCATCTCAGGAACATAAGATAGCAGGTGTACTATTCTTCTTCCCGGCTGTTCAGTTACAAATGCCCTGGCAATTGACGGCAGGTCGTCTGACTTAAACACAGGATCAGGAAGGTAGCTGTCAAGTACATTTGAAAACACTCTTTTCAGCTCCACTGATGCTTTGTCGGCATAGCCAGAGAATATCCTGTGACTGAAATGGGCAACTTTACCGTTCATGATAAGGGCTGGCATATCAGTCACTTTGTCGGGTGGAGTATAATAGAAAGCATATTCGCCATCCCAGTGTTTGTTGTAATAAGGTTTTATAAGGCTTGCTTCCACTTTTGTCCCGGGAAGCGGCTCCAGGTCAACTCCTGTCGAGTATTGTGACAGCGGCATGTCGGGCAGTCCGCTGTTAAAATTTTTGCCGACTGTAAAATAGGCAGGGTC
>JAAYJR010000325.1 GCA_012522835.1 Bacteroidales bacterium | reverse complement strand
CACAAATTTTATACTCAGTTTTTATTAATATCACTTACTACCTTACCATCTTCCAGAGTTATCACCCTCCGCGCTTTATTCATTACTCTCTGGTCGTGCGTTGAAAATATAAACGTAATTTTTTCCTCTTTATTTAGTTGTTCCATTATGTCGAGCAGATTTTCTGTCGACTTTGAATCCAGGTTGGCAGTAGGTTCGTCAGCCAGTACAAATTGAGGTTTTGACGCCAAGGCCCTTGCTACAGCCACTCTCTGTTGCTGTCCGCCTGAGAGTTTTGCCGGCCGGCGGTCCATCATGTTCTCTAGTCCGACAGCCCTCAAAAGTTCCTCCGCCCGCCTGTTTCTATGCTCCTTTGCCGAACCCTGCAAATGCATTATGAACTCAACATTCTCTCTGGCAGTCAAAACAGGAATAAGGTTATAAGCCTGAAAAACAAATCCGATATTATTCATCCGGAAATCTGTAAGTCTTCCGGAAGAGAGGCTGCTGATATCCACACCGTTGATAAACACTGCTCCTTCTGTCGCATCATCCAGTCCGCCGACAATATTCAACAGTGTCGTTTTTCCGGAACCGGAGGGACCGACAATGGCTGTGAATTCACCTCTTTCAATTGACAGGTCGACGCCGTTAATTGCATGTACCGGCACCGAATCTCCATCATACGTTTTTTTTAGATTTTTTATTTCTATTATTTTCATTTTTTATGCTTGAATTATTGAATGCATTCACTCATTTTTTTATTCACTTCTGGTAGCTTCTGCCGGATTTAGTTTCAGGGCCTTCAGGGCAGGATAAACAGCCGATAAAACACCGGTAATTATAACCAGAATTGAAATAATAACAAGAGTCTCTGGTCTCAGTGAAGTGTATACCTGCGAAGCAAATCCGTATTCTTCCAGTCCTTCCGAAAACATAGAAAGATTGATAGGACGGGTTTCAAAAATTTTTGTTATTACGGAACCGATAATTAGTCCCAGAACTCCCCCAAGAATGGTGAGCAACGCCGACTCCAGAATAATCATGGAAAAAATCCTCCGTTTATTCATGCCCACGGCCATCAGCATCCCGATTTCCTTTACACGGTCGAGTACCGCCATCAGCATGGTATTGATGATGCCAAAGCAGAGCGCCAGCAAAATAATCAGGATGAAAATATACATGTACTGGTCCATCGAATCTGTAAGCAGTGACATTTCCGGACTTAATTCCTTCCAGGTTTGCACTTCGTAATTCCCTGCTGTTTTTTGTATTGAAGGTTTCACTGCAGCCGCTTCATTTCCATTATTGAGCAACACAGCAATTTCGTGCGCCGTATTATCCTCCATTCCCAGTTGGGACTTCAAATCTTCGAACTTTACGAACAGGGTTGATTCATCGTAGCTGGTGTTGGTCGTACGGTAAATTCCGCTTACCCGGTAACCTTTGATAGAAAGGTCGCCACCCAGATCAACAATCTGCATGTTGATACGCGTTCCCACTTTCAGACGTAACCGTTTAGCCAGTTTCTCACCCACCACAACCGGCGGTATACGGCTTTCATGTTCCAGATAAGCGCCATCAGTAATTTTTTCCCAGATGTCTGTCACCCGTTTTTCCTGTTCGGGAACCACACCAATTAGTTTACCTCCACCGGTTCCGTGGGCTGCCATTATAAATGGTTCAGCAATCAGACGTTTGCTGACAGCAATAACTGAGTCCGGCCCTTCAATTTTTTGTAAAATTTCATCAGCATTCTCAATTTTCAGTGCAATGTCGTTATTTACAAGAAAATCAGGTACATGAATCTGCAGGTGTGCCAGTTCGGTTTTTGTGGCCGATTCGATACGTGCATCCACAACTCCCTGCATAAAAGCGATTACGAATACTCCTGCAAAGAGTCCAAGTGTAATAGCCGCTATCATAATGATGCTTCTCATTTTATTCCGCCAGACATTTCTCCATGCAATTGACCAAATCATAATTCGTTATTTTAAAGTTATGCCCGCAGGGCGGTTGTTATTTTTAACCGGTAAATATTGTAAACCGGAAAGATGGTAATGAAAATACTTATGAAGAAGACCAGTATCATCTGGTTATAAAAGAGAGCCGGACTAAGTGAGAAAAACATATAGGGTTCCATGCCATATTGTTCAGTGGCAGAAGCCATTTCGCCGGTCAGTGGAATAGGGTGGTGGTAGAACCAGGAGCAAAAGAGGTAACTGACTAACAGTCCCACGGAGCATCCAATAATACCTATGAACAGCGTTTCAAAAAACACCACTACAGCCAATTTACGTTTTTTCATTCCCACTGCATGGATAACACCAAATTCGCGTTGCCGTTCTTTGACCATCATCATAATCACACTGAACATGCCAAAAGCAATCACCATATATAGAATTCCGAGCATTATAATTCCGCCCATCCGGTCACTTTGAATTAGTTGTTCCAGTTCAGGTTGCATATCAATCCAGGTAAGTACTGTTTTCCCGGGGGAAAGTAAATTCCCGATATCGGTTTTGAGGTGCTCTGTCTGGTAATGGTCATCGGTCATAATAACGAGTGAAGTGGACAAATTGTAAGCTGAATAGAATTCACGTGCAGTTTCGATGTCCATAAAGACCAAACGTTTATCGAATTCAGGATTTGGATGAGCCATGATTCCTTTAATGGAAAAAAGTCCGTTAGCACTGATTCCCCGGTAACCCTGACCGATCATTACCAGAGTGTCACCAACACTCATATTCAGGAAGTCAGCCAATCCTTTTCCCAGAACAACACTTTTATCGCCCGCTTGCAAAAATGAACCCTGTATGATTCTTCTGGAAATAGCAGTGATCCGGTCTTCTGATTCAGGCTCAATGCCGAGCACCATAGCCGGTTTGCTGTGCTGGTGATTGGCAGCAAGGGCATAAGATTCGAGGCGGTGCGAAACCAAAGTTACATCTTCAATATTTTCAATTTCTCTTTTCAGTCCGGGCGACAATTCCATGCTGTTTTCCAGTGTCCGCTCTTCCCAGTAAGCAGTATCCTGTACCTGCAAATAACCTGAGTAGTACTTCACCACATTGTCAATCATACTTTCATACGACCCCTCCTGCATAGAGCGCATCCACGATGCAAGCAGCACACTGAAAATGACAGATGACAGAGCGATAAGAGTCCTTCGGCGGTTTCGCCAGAGGTTTCGCCATGCCAGTTTTATGTTGGTAGTCATGATAGGTATTTTTTATTTATTGCGAGAATACTTCAATGCAAGAATATATAAATTCATTTTGTTTGCTATATAGGTTGAATATTTAGATTCATTCATGATTTTCATAATTTCTTCTGCTTCACTCATTTACTCATTCCTGCATTCCCTCATTCACTCACCTGACCCTTCTCATATTCTGTTGTGAGAAAAACGATTCATCCAGATCAACATTGAATTCTATTTCATCAAAGATCAGGATAGTTTTGTGGCCATCTTTATCTGCCGGGATCATCTCCATGCGTGTGGGCATTTCCCGGTCATCCATCATTTTAATTTCTGACAGTATCTCAGTATTCACCAGTTCGCCATCTTCATCATAAAATTTCCCTTTTAGCCAGTGATATTCCTCTTTTGAGATCCACATCAGAATTTTTCCCCAAACCACTGGTGCATCGATGTGAGGAGTAAGTTCAATTTTGTAGCAGTCATACCCCTGAAGTTTTTCCTCACCTGCCAGCTTATGTTTGTAATCTTTTACCAGCGACGATTCGCGCACCAGATCGTCGTTTGTGAAGTCGGAACCCATCCACGATTGCATCATCATTGAGGGCGGAATTTTAATCATCCGTTCGATAGTGGGCACCCAGTTCCACATTTCATTTTTCCGTTTCAGAAAAACCTGGCCTTTTTCCCTGGCCGGGGCAGTAATATAGATCATGGAATAGTCATTACCCAAACTCCAGCTTTTCATGGAAATTTCGCGTGACCAGGCGGGACGTTCAATTATCATTGTTGTTTGTCCTCTGCTTGATTCGCCCCTGAATTTTTCATCTGCCAGCCGAACAATTTCTTCGACATTCTGGGCTAAAGGAATGAGGGGAAAAAGCGCGGCAATAAATAAAACAATTGTTCTCATGTGTTTAATTTTTATGTGTTATAAACCTGAAACAGGCTTCGGTGATTTTATCAGTAATATTTTCTGCTTCTATAACTTCAGGGTTGGTAACAGCCACAAAAAAGGCTCCTTTCAACATTAATGCAATGATTAGAAAATCATCTTCCGGATTTTCCCGGCCCCTTGACGTTATAAACTGATTCAGCATTGAAATAATTTTTTCATTTGTTTTACTGTATTTTTTCATCGCAGATTCAGCAAGCTTTTCCTGGAGGATAAGTGAGATAAAAAGTTTCCAGAAAATTCTGTTTTCAAATACCATACCGAAAGTCTCCCTTATAAAGTAGCGAAACTCATCTTCTGTTAAAACACCGTCGTGGTTCAGGTCAAAAAATGCATAAACAGAGTCGAATCCTGTTTTAATTATAGTATCCAGTATCTCCTGTTTGCTTTTAAAATAGTTATAAGCCAATCCTTTTGAAATACCTGCCTTTTGGGCAATCCGGCTCATGGAGGTAGCGTGGAACCCATTTTTGGCAAACAGCTCCAGGGCAGTCTCCATTATCAGCTTTTTTTTCTGTTTTCTTATTTTATCAAATTGTTCTGAACTTCGTGGCATATCTTTAAATTTATTGTGAATTTATGACTGAACGTTTGGTCAAATATAAATTATTCAAATCGCGAAAGCAACAATTCTGTGTTAAGTAATTGTAAAATTTGATTAAACGGTCAGTCATAACTAATAAAAATAAAATCCATAAAAATTTGGCAAACCGTTTCATTTTCAATAATGGAACCTTTATATTTACAGCTTCTTTAAAAATATCAATTTACAATCTATAATGAATTCTAACAGACGGAAATTTATTAAAAATTCTGCATTGGCAACTGCGGCTATAGGGACCTTGCCTATGTTTATGGATGCCTGTGCCTCTCCGGGAGAGAGGGTGGGTGTTGCCCTTATAGGCTGTCGCAGCATGGGCTTTAGCAATCTCAAGAGTTTTTTGGCAAAAGAGAACAATGTTGATTGTATAGCTCTGTGTGATGTCGATTCAAAAATTTTGGAATCGAGGGCTGCAGAAGTTGAAAAGATGACGGGTAGCAGGCCTGCACTTTATTCCGATTTCAGGAAGGTACTGGATGATCCCGGGATTGATGCAGTTATAATAGGCACTCCCGACCACTGGCATGCATATATGATGATCACCGCCCTGGATGCAGGCAAGCATGTATATGTGGAAAAACCTATGGCTCACAGTATAGAGGAGTGTTATGAGATGGTACGGGCACAAAAGAAATATCCCGCACTGGGTGTACAGGTTGGCATGTGGCAACGCAGTTCTAAACATTGGTTTGAAGCAGCAGATATTGTTAAATCCGGAAAATTGGGTGATGTTCATCTGGTCAAAGCCTGGATCTATAAAGGTTATGATGAACCTTACCCGGCGCTGGAAGATTCAGAAGCTCCCTCTTATGTAGATTATGATATGTGGCTCGGTCCGGCACCTTCGCGTCCTTTTAATGCCAACAGGTTTCACTATAATTTCAGATGGTGGTGGGACTATGCCGGAGGGGCAATGACCGACTGGGGAGTGCACCTGCTTGATTTCGCACTCTATTCAATGGATTCTATTATGCCTGATTCGATTGCTCCCGGGGGAGGAATCTACTATCATGAAAAAGGGGCTATTGAAACGCCCGACATTCAGCAGGCTATATACAGATATCCGAAGCATATCATGATGTGGGAATGCGGCCTGAACCCGGGCCTCGGCCCCTATGGAAAGGGACACGGAGTGGCATTTGTCGGACAGAAGGGTACTCTTATCGTTGACCGCAGTGGATGGGAAATAATGGCGGACCGGAGTGATGCCATAAAGGGTCCTTTTTTTGAAGGTGAAAAACATAGCAATTACGGTGACGGACTTGATGAGCATGTTAAAAATTTCCTTAATTTCATCAGAAAAGGGGAGTCTTTAAATGCTCCCGTTGAGGTAGGTGCAAACATTGCTATTGTTTCAGAACTGGGCAATATAGCTTACAGATATGGACAGGTAATGCACTGGGATCATGATAACCGGAAAATTAAAGAAGAGGAAGCCGATAAGTTTACACGCCTGAACTATAACAGTAAATGGCAGCTTCCAAAAGTTTAAGCGGGCTAGAGCCTGATTTCAGGAAACGGAAACATTTAAAAAATATTGACTAAGGAGTAACTCAGGTATAAATTTTTTTAAATTTGTGCCCGGGGAATCATCAGTGATCTCTGTCTTTCGGGCTCAATCGCCGGAGATGAAATTTTTAAGTTCAATATTATTGCGGGAGTAGCTCAGTGGTAGAGCATCAGCTTCCCAAGCTGAGGGTCGCGGGTTCGATCCCCGTTTCCCGCTCAATGAAAATCAAACTGTTAAATTTAATTTTCAGAATAACTTTATTTTGCGCTTGCACACAACTTGCACACATTTTATTCTGATATGATATTTTGCATTATTGAATGATTGTTTTTTTATTGTGTAATTTGTAAACATTTACCTTTTTTTATAGTCTGCAAATTCTGCAGATCATTCATATTTTTTCCGATATTAAAATGATCTTTGATTTTATCAAGATACAATCATTCAAAATATTACGTGCAAATATGTATTGCTGAACGTAAAAACCTCTGATATTCTTTTTATTAGTCTCCGGAAACTCCGATTTTATATGAATTCCAGTAAATTAAAATTCCAGTTGTTTTAAGATACTTTCATTTATAATTCTTCGCTGTATAACATCTTCAGAAACCTCATATTTCCTATTTAGATGAGGAGCAACAAATGAAGTTATTGTTTCATAACCTGCATCTGGATAAGAATCAAAATATTTTTGTATTTTATCCTTAAATTTAAAGACATCATTGTATAGAAGCTCATAAGGAACCATTAACCTGCCACCAAACTCCATTGCTTGGTTTTCAAACCAAATCAAATCATCTTCATCAAAACTAGCTCGTATTTTTACCCATTCTTCAAGGCTTTCAAATTTTAATTCTTTCAACTTATTACCGTGTAAAATGAGATGACCTATTTCATGAGCTAAGGAAAACCGGTACCTAAAAAGATACCGGTGATTTTCCATTAATGATTTTTCCACAAAAACAATTTTCAAATCACTCGAAATAACAGCATCTAAATCTGTACTGCTTTTCATGTAACTTATTGGTCGAATTTCAATACCTAAATCAAACTCAATAATTTCTTCTATAGGTATTGGCAAAGTGCCATCACACCATTTGACTCTATAGTCATCTGCCTTTTTTCGAATTTCAGCAAATGGTATTTTATCAGGTTTAATCATGAATTTTTTATAAGTTTTATTAAGCTTTCAAGTTCTTGTTTAGTTGGATTGCCTCCTCTTGAGGCTCTAAAGAACATAGGTAACATTTCTAGACTTTCCTTATCCTCAACCAGCTCCACTGGAATATGAGCAGCAACAGCTGAGTCAAATATATAATAATACTCATCTGACTCTGGAGTAATGGTAAGAATTTCAGCAATTTTATTTAAAAAATCCCTGCTTTTAGGTGGTGGCAATACACCTCTTTCAATTTTACTCCAATTGCTTGGATCATATTCTAATTCTATACAAAACTTTCTCAAGGTAATTCGCCTTTTAGCTCGAAGTTCCTTAATATATTCTCCAAATTTTTTCATTGCAACTTACTTTAATTTGAACTTAATTGATTGATTGATTTTAATTGTGGTAAATGTATACCACAAAATTTAAACCACAAAATTTTTCTTTTGTTTTTTTTAAATTCATATTATAGTTAGACGGTTTTAGTAAATTCGGGATCCTTTAAAATAAAAAAACAATAGTCATGCTTTCAGATTTTTTTAGAATTAATCTTTCTTATGGTTTAGCTAGAAACAAAATAGGAGAATGGATGGCATTTAATAGGGAATATTTGCAACTCGGATTTAGTAACAAGGATTTCAGAATTGATTTTTTCCCAGATCAGGAATTTTCTGATTTACCGGTTTATACTAAATATGTAGGATTAACTGAACAAATATTATTTAATATTGCTGCAAGTGATGGCGAATCGGTTAGACGGGATTCAAATGGCAAAATTTATCAAATATGGTTGTATAATGATGAAACAAATCCTAGTAATCAAAAAAATAAAAAGAATAACTATTGGGATAAGTACTGGGGAAAATTGGAAATTCTATCAAAATTAGCGAGAAAATAAAAGTGAAAAAAAATGCCTCCCGGAAACGAGAGGCATGAGATAAGCGAGTTGAAAAAATTAAAATAATGAAATCAACGGTATATGAAAAATAAAAAATTATTTCCTGAAATACAATCTTTTATGATTTAATATTAAGGTATTTTTTTGCACAGTTAATCAGATTAGTTAACAATGGAGGTTGTAATTG
>JAAYJR010000125.1 GCA_012522835.1 Bacteroidales bacterium | reverse complement strand
TGGCAAAACAGGTGGGAGGCCACGGTGGAATGGACTTTTTAATGAACTGGAGGCTTATCGATTGCCTGCGCAACGGACTGCCGGTAGATATGGATGTTTATGATACTGCGGCATGGAGCATCATAGGGCCCCTTAGTGAATGGTCAGTGGCAAACAGGTCGTCAGCAATTGATATTCCTGATTTTACATCAGGATCATGGAAGACTAATACTCCTGTTGATGTAGCACTCAAAGAGGGAGGAACAACAGGGATCAGGCTATAATAATTAAACAAATATTCATGGCTATATTAAAATTTTCGTTGATTTAGCCGGTTTTTATAATCAGATTTCAGAATATTCTGGTACCGAAAATAAATTTATCATTCCACCAGGGGTCTCTTAATGAGGTAATAGTGACCCCTTTTGATGAAGACGTATGGATGAATTTATTTCCTCCCACATATATTCCGGAATGGGTAATAAAACGATTTGTCCTGTATGACTTTATAAAGAAGACCATGTCTCCTTTTATAAGTTTATTTTTATTAGCAATTATTTTGCCATATCTGGCCTGTTCTTCAGAGTTATGAGGCAGGGAAATATTATGTCTTCCAAAAACAGTAACAAGTAAACCTGAACAATCCATACATCTGTGAGTTGTTCCTCCGATACAATGAGGCACACCCAGATATTCCTGAGCTGTAGAAATAATTTCACCCGCCCTGACATTATAAGTATTAATTTTCCTCCCGGCTCCGTCATCCAGAAAATCCTTTAGCTTATTTCTGTCTGATCTTGTCTCCAGCTTAGGAATAGAACGTCCCGGATATAATTTTCTGGAACAGGATATATTAGCCAGTTGGGAGACAACAAATAATAAAATTAAAATATAATTTCTGTTTTTTAAAAGCAATTTCATCATGTATCGGTTCATTATCTCCCCTGGTAAATACCCGGCAGATTAAATTACACCGGTAAAAATACTATATTAAAGCTTTTTTCAAAATATTTCCGTCTCCCTGATTATCCATATTTTCAAAATACATTTGAGACAAAGAAGGGCCTGCCTAAAATGCAGGTCCTTCTTAAATTATCAAATATTTCGTCAGAAGAGTGTCAACTAATTTAAACTGAATTTAAACAGGGAAAACACCAGGAATCATAATTTGTTTCTTTACTGATGCAGCAATGAATGAAGGCTGAACTGTATCTTGTTTATCGGTCCCGTCCAAAATTGCAAATTCAGGTGAAAAATATACCCCATAGTTAATAACCGGGTCTCCAAACCGGGATAGCATATCCTTAACTTCCCCAATGGAATAAAAATACCCGTTTCTAAAAACAGGATCTTTATCTTTAATTTTCCCCAATTCCGAATTTTTATTCAGGCACCCGACAATTAAAGAACCGCCGGGTTTAAGAACCCTGTTTATTTCATCGAGTATTTTGGCCGGATCTTCAACAAATTCAAGCATGGTTATTGTTGCAACAACAGGAAAACTATGATCTGAAAATGGCAGATGGCCAGCATCTGCTTTTAAAAATGATGCATTAGAAATTTTTTTCGAATTTGCAATTTTGATCATGGCTTCCGATTCATCTATTGCTGTGACATTAAATCCTTTTTGACAGAAAAAACTGGTCCAGTGGCCTGTTCCACTCCCAAGCTCAAGCAGATTCCCTCTCAATAAATTACTTAAATAAAATGAAATAATTTGCTTTTCAATTTTATCAATCTTTTTACCTGTTTCACTGAGGTAATAGTTATCATACTC
>JAAYJR010000517.1 GCA_012522835.1 Bacteroidales bacterium | reverse complement strand
TACCGTTATTATAAGTTTCTGAAGGCAGCAACTAAATTGGAAGGTATTTATGCAAGAATGCCGTTTGATTTATTTATAAACTGAGAGGCTGATTCGGTACCCGGGGCGGGACTTGAACCCGCACGGCCGTTGTATGGCCATTGGATTTTAAGTCCAACGTGTCTACCAGTTCCACCACCCGGGCCTCCTAAATCAATATTGTGAATTGTGCAGGACTTTTTAATGTTTGTAATCCCTGCGATCTTAACTTTTTTTGAGCGAGAAACGGGACTCGAACCCGCGACCCCGACCTTGGCAAGGTCGTGCTCTACCAACTGAGCTATTCTCGCATAATATGCCGCTTCAGGCAGCTGCAAATATATTGCTATTTTTTATATCTCACAAAATATAGAAAAAAAATTTGTCCGCTTATTTCAGTCCGGTGAGTTTCTTGATCTCGTTTAGCTTGTTCAGGGCTTCAATAGGGGTCAGGTTATTTATATCCAGATTAGCAATCTCATTACGTATCTCTTTTAGTACTGGATCATCGAGCTGGAAGAAGCTCAACTGTATCCCCTCCCGTTTTTCTCCTATTTCTCCCAGGGGCTTGGCAAGCTTTTCATCTCCTTTATTGTTTTCAAGTTTTTTAAGTATCTCCTCTGCCCTTTTGGTAATTGACCGTGGCATACCAGCCATGGCAGCCACATGTATTCCGAAACTGTGATTGCTGCCCCCTCTGGCCAGTTTACGCAGGAATATCACTTTCTTCCCCATCTCCTTTACTGAAACATTATAGTTTTTAACCCTGGAAAAAGAATTTTCCATTTCATTCAGTTCATGGTAGTGGGTTGCAAAGAGAGTTTTTGCCTTTGCCCGGGGATGCTCATGAAGGTATTCAACTATTGACCAGGCTATTGAAATGCCATCATATGTTGATGTTCCCCTTCCCAGCTCATCAAAAAGAATCAGGCTGCGGTCTGAAACATTATTCAGTATGCTCGCGGCCTCGTTCATTTCAACCATAAAAGTCGACTCACCCAGTGAAATATTATCGGAGGCGCCTACACGGGTAAATATCTTGTCTACAAAACCTATTTTTGCAGATTCAGCCGGCACAAATGACCCTGTCTGGGCTAACAATACTATCAGTGCTGTTTGTCTGAGAAGGGCAGATTTTCCGGCCATATTGGGACCTGTAATAATTATGATCTGTTGCTCTTCATTGTCGAGCAAGATGTCATTTGCAATATATGACTCACCAATAGGCAACTGGTGCTCAATTACCGGATGACGCCCGTTTTTTATATCAATGACTGTGCTTTCGTTGACCTCAGGTTTGTAATAGCCATAGGCTGAAGCACATGAGACAAATGATAACAGGCAGTCGATCTGTGCCAGGACATTGGAGTTCAGCTGAATTGCAGGTATGTACTCTGATAGGGCCAGGATCAGGGCATCGAATAGTTTTGTCTCAAGTAGCTGTATCTTCTCTTCAGCCCCCAGAATTTTTGATTCATATTCTTTCAACTCTTCCGTGATGTAACGCTCGGCACTTACAAGTGTCTGTTTGCGCATCCAGTCTGCCGGCACTTTATTCTTGTGAGTGTTCCTGACTTCAATATAATAACCGAACACGTTGTTAAATCCGACTTTTAAAGAAGGGATACCGTGTTTTTCACTTTCGCGTTTTTGTAGGGAGATTAAATAATCTTTTCCGGAATAAGCTATATTTCTGAGTTCGTCAAGTTCTCCGGATACTCCGGGAGAAATTACTTTTCCTTTATTTATTGCTGTTGGAGGATCTTCAACAATCTCTTTTTGTATTCTCTCGCGGATCAGGCTGCAGGGATTTAATTGCTCTGCAAATCTTTTCAGGGTTTCATTATCACAAGCGGCACATGCATTTTTGATCGGAAGTAGAGAGTTCAGGGCATTTTTTATATGAGCAGTTTCACGGGGGTTTATACGGCCGGCGGCAATCTTTGATACCAGTCTTTCCAGATCACCAATATGCCGGAGGTTGTCTTCCAGGTTTTCTTTTAATTCAGGGTTCTTAAGAAAAAATTCCACTACTTCCAGTCTTTCATTAATGGCACCTGTGTTTTTTAGCGGCAGGGCAATCCATCGTTTAATCAATCTTGAACCCATTGGGGTTATAGTCTTGTCGATAACCTCTATCAGGGATTTGCCCCCATCCTGTATAGGGTTGAATAATTCAAGGTTACGAATAGTAAACCGGTCGAGCCAGACATAATGCTCCTCCTCAATTCTGCTCAATCCTGTAATATGACTGATCTGGTTATGTTGGGTAATGTCCATATAATATAAGACAGCTCCCGAAGCAATAATGGAGAGTGACATATTCTGTATGCCATAGCCCTTGAGTGAGACGGTTTCAAAATGTTTAGTCAGACGGTCAGTGGCTGCATCAATGGTATATATCCAGTCATCAAGATTGTTTGTATAGTACTTATTGCCGAATATTTCATTGAACTCCTCTCCTTTTCCTTTCTGAAACAATACCTCTTTAGGCTGAAAGGAATTGAGAAGTTTATCTATATATTCAAAGTTTCCTTCTGCAGTGAAGAATTCTCCTGTTGAAATATCGAGGAAAGCTGCCCCGGCCATATTTTTTTCAAAATGTACTGAAGCAAGAAAGTTATTTTCTCTGTTTTCCAGGAGATTGTCATTAATGGAAACGCCCGGAGTAATTAGTTCTGTAATTCCCCGTTTTACAATTTTTTTTGTCAGTTTAGGATCTTCGAGCTGTTCGCAGATGGCTACCCTTTGTCCTGCCCTGACCAGTTTGGGGAGATATGTGTCCAGTGCATGGTAAGGGAATCCTGCAAGTTCGACATAGCTGGCTGCACCATTAGCCCTTCTGGTAAGTGTGATCCCAAGGATATCTGAAGTTTTAATGGCATCCTCTCCGAATGTTTCATAGAAATCTCCCACCCTGAAGAGTAAAACAGCATCGGGATGTTTTCCCTTGATTTTGTAATACTGCTTCATCAAGGGCGTTTCAACGTATTTTTTTTTCTCCTCCATTACCCCCAAAAATATAAAATTTTAAGGGTTATTTTCCTATTAATATTATTATTCAGGATTTTCTCAATTATTTAAAAGTAGAGTTAGAAGATTTTAATGAAAGAGGATCTCTATAATTTTGAGCATTTAAATTATTTATCCTTTTAGAAGAAGAAAATATGAAATTTCACCACCAAAATCAGTAAAGAAAGCTTTAAGTCGTAATC
>JAAYJR010000396.1 GCA_012522835.1 Bacteroidales bacterium | reverse complement strand
CTCAAATCAATAATTTTATACAGCACTGACAATTCTCCAAAAATCAGGATATCGACAAAAGTGTGGAAGGTTCAAATAAAATTGCCCTGTGTTTTCTGTTTGAAAGAAAATATTGCAAATATTAAATCGACAAAATGGGTAATTTCTCAGGTATTAAATTGAAAATACCCTTTTGAAATATTAAAAATTTGATTGAAAAAAATTTTAAGACTAAAAACATAACAAGTAACAATTAATAATTAAGATCATGGGAAATTTACTTTACATTATCGCAATAATCCTGATTATTGCATGGGCTGTCGGATTTATTGGGTACAGTGCTGGTGGGATTATACATGTTCTGCTGGTAATTGCAGTAATTGCAATAATAATTAAGCTTCTTCAGGGAAGAAGGATCTTTTAACCTGGACTATTTATAAATTTTCAAAAAAATGAAAAAAGCTCAGGTTCACCCCGACTTAGTTGAAATTAAACTTTTAAAAAAGTTTTTAGGAAATCTTACCCGACCTGACATTTCGGGAGAATAATTTGCTACTTATAAACTTTGAAAATTAAAATATCAGGTTTTTGGACAAGAAATAATAACCATGGAGGTTCACAGTTAGTTTAGTTTTGGTTTAGTTTAGTTTGGTTTTAAAAATGTGGGCGCAATGCCCACATTTTTTATTTCAGAATTGCCACAAGTGTGAATTATGTAATATTATTCAGAAATTGTGTAACAATTATCGACCCTTCATTTAATATCTTTCCAATAAATTAATTCCTTCTATTAATGAAAAAAACAGGTGCAATAATCATTCTCGTCGGATTATTACTGACGATTTTTACTACTGTTTCTTACTTTACAAGAGAGGATGTAGTGAAAATAGGCGATTTAAAAATTACTGCCAATAAACCACATAATTTCAGCTGGTCGCCATTTATTGGAATAGCTGTAATGGCTGTTGGGGGTGTTTTTGTATGGCGGGGGTATAAGAAATAGATGTCTTTCACGACCCGCATTTGAAATTACTTTTTACAACAGGTAAAGAAAAAAACAATGAATATATTACTGAAATTTCCAAATTATCCTGATTCATTCCGGAGTTTCACTCATGTAGTGCGTTTTATTTCCAAAGAAACCGCAGTGCCAACCCCGGGTTTGATTCCCGTTTCGGCTGTGCTTCCTCCAACATATAACAGGATAACCAGAATTGGCCTCCAGGTCAGTAAACATCTGTTACTGGTTCTGGTTGCCGCTTTGTTGGCAGGATGCCTGATGAACATGGTAACCGGCCGTAACCAGTTAAGTCTGGTAAACGAGTCGGAATTGCAGTTGATGGCTGTCAGCCAGTACAGGACATTTCTTACCGAGAATAAGGTTTTAAGTTCCGGCAACAGAGATGCTGCAATGGTTGACCGTGTTGGGGCGCGTATTTCAAATGCAATTACAAGATACTACGATGAACAGGGAAAAGGAGCAGTACTTGAAGGTTATAACTGGGAATTTAACACGGTTGACAGCAAGGAGGCTAATGCATGGTGTATGCCCGGTGGAAAAGTTGTTGTTTACACCGGTTTATTGCCTATTACACAGACCGAAACAGGACTTGCCATAGTAGTTGGTCACGAAATTGCACATGCCATTGCAAAACATGGCAGTGAAAGGATGAGTCAGGCAATGATGCAGCAGTTGGGAGGTATGGCTTTACAGGTTGCTGTATCTCAAAAGCCTCAGGAAACTCAAAATTTGTTTTTGCAATCGTATGCAATAGGAAGCCAGATGGGAGCTATGTTGCCCTGGTCGCGGCAGCAGGAAACGGAAGCGGACCAGTATGGGTTGATATTTGCAGCTATGGCCGGTTATAACCCGCAGGAAGCAATTCCTTTCTGGGAAAGGATGTCAAATTCAGGCGGGGCAAGCCCACCTGAATTTTTGAGCACCCACCCTTCCGATGCAACAAGAATAAGAAAGCTGAAACAATTTATGCCCGAAGCAATGAAATATTATCAGGCAAGATAAAACGTGTGAATGATGTAAATCATTTCCGAAATTATGTAATGCTTTTAAGCACAAGATAACTGACATTTGTAAGTATAAATTATTCAATCAAAATAAACAATTAATATTATGAGTTCAGGAAAAGTTTTTTTAGGCGTATTGGCCGGGGCAGCCGCCGGCGCATTGGCAGGGATTTTATTTGCCCCTGCAAAAGGATCTAAAACCCGTAAAAGAATTTTAAAAAAGGGTGAAGACTATTCAGATG
>JAAYJR010000133.1 GCA_012522835.1 Bacteroidales bacterium | reverse complement strand
TGTTGAGAGAGCGCTGGGTTTTTGTTCACCAGCATCAGTTGAAGCAGTAGGCAGGTTGTTAAGAGAACCGGTGTTGAGAGAGAAAACCTGGTGGAAGAGAAGCGCTACCTGATGGCTGATAGTAGGGTAGGTTTTGATAGTGATTTGCGGATGAAGGTAGGGGATTTTGTATTGGTTACATTCCCGGCTGAAGTTTCAGTGCAGGTGGGACTGAATATAAAGGAAAAATCACCCTATAGTAATACCTTTGTTGCAGGTTATACCAACGGATATATTCACTATACACCAACTGCAGATCAGTTCGGCAGTGGTGCATATCAGGACCACAGTTGTTTGCTGGGCCCTGAATGGCAGAGAATATATGAGGATAAGGTAAGTGAAATTTTAAGGAAGCTTTAAGATTTTTATAGTTTCTGTAATTGATAGATTTAATAATATAAAAATTTAATGATCATGATAAATGTAACATGTGGGTTTACTATCCCGATAACATTGTACGGCCTTCCGCCACGTATTGACAGCATTCTGAAAGTTATGGGTGAAATCAGGGAAGCCGGGTTCACCACCATGGAAATGGAGATTACTGCAGGAGACAGAGACGATTATGTGGCTAACTGGGATAAGGTGATTGACCTTTCCAAAAAAATAGGACTTGATGTAGTAAGCATTATGGCAGTTACTTACGATATGTTTTCGCTGGAAAAACGTAAGAGGGAACAATCTCTTGAGGAGTATGCAGACATATGTAAGATGACTTCTGCAATTGGGGCAAAACTGAGTACCAACTGTTTTTATCTCCCTCCTGAAATGGTTCCTAAGGCCAGGACTTCAATCTATAGTGGCGGCCCTTCTGTTGCTGTTGACATACCTGATGGATTCAAATGGTCAGGACTAAGGAACATCGTTATTGAACAGCTAAGAAATTCATCAGAGATTGCAGGTAAAAACGGACTTACTTTTGCCATGGAGATGAGAGCCGGTGATTTTATATCATCAGTCGACGGAGTGATCAGTATATTTAACGATTGTGGTGTCGATAATATCGGAATGGTCTATGATGTTGCCCATGCCCATGCCATAAGTGAATATCTGGATCTGGGGATATATAAGCTTGGCAAATATCTAAAGCTGGTACATCTCTCTGATAACGATGGCACAAGGCCTTATCACTATCAGCCGGGAAAGGGGAATATCGATTTTGGAAATATTATCACTACACTGAAAAAAACCGGGTATGACGGTTATGTGGTTGTTGATATCAGTGGTATTGATAACATTTTGGATGAAGCCGTCAAGATGAAGGCGATGTTAGAAAAATTAATAAAAGAATAGTGTTATAATGAAGTTAAGTGTTTCAACAAAATTATATTTTAATTATACTTTGGAAGAGACGATAAACAGGGTGGCCGCTCACGGCTACCCTGGCATCGAAATCTGGGGAGGCCGTCCGCATGCCTATTACAGGGATATGGACGACGAGAGCATATCTGTAGTTAAGCGGGCACTGGGAAAAAACGGACTTGAAGTTTCAGGTTTTATTCCTGCCCAGTTCGGATATCCTACAAGCCTCTGCAGTCCGCTGCAGAGTATAAGAAAAGACAGTATTGAATATATAAAAAATAGTATTGACACCTCACTTAGCCTGGGATGTAAAAAAGTAAGCCTGTGTCCGGGCAGGACTTTATACGGACAGGGATATACCAAAGGAATGCAGGACCTTATTTCCAGCCTTGACCAGCTGGTGGAATATTCATTAAAGAAGGGTGTGCTGCTGTTGCTTGAACCGGCTCATATGTATGAGAGCGATCTGGTGCTGACTATTGAGGACGGGGTGAGACTGATAAGAGAACAGAAATATCCGAATATGGGAATTGCCCTTGATACGGGCCACTGTCATGTGAATAAAGAATCGTTGACGGACAGCCTGCTTATAATGAATTCAAATAATATTCCTGTTCATATTCACCTGGATGACAATAACGGGCTTTCAGACCAGCATAAGATCCCGGGCGAAGGGACCATTAACTTTATTCCTTTCCTGCAGGTACTTAATAAATCGGGATATGACGGCTTTCTGACAGTTGAATTGGGATTTGATTATACAGCTGATCCTGATGCTGCAGCATATAAAAGCAAAAAAGCTGTGCTGGCCCTTCTCGATGAGGCCGGGATAGAGGTGGTTTAATCTGTTAAAGTTGATTAATATGAAACAGTCAGATA
>JAAYJR010000450.1 GCA_012522835.1 Bacteroidales bacterium | reverse complement strand
ATTAGCTTTTAATGCAGCCGGATTCATGGCTATCAAAACATGTGCATAATCTCCGGGAGTCTTGATGATTTTTTCCCCAAAATGTACCTGAAAACCTGAGACACCCCCTACGGTGCCTTGTGGAGCCCTTATCTCAGCTGGATAGTCAGGGAAGGTCGCGATATCGTTTCCCAGGTGAGCTGTTGCATCAGAAAAGAGAGTTCCTGTAAGCTGCATGCCATCTCCTGAGTCTCCTGCAAACCTGATGGTTACCTCTGCAAGAGTAATGACCATTGGCTGTCTCATCAATATAACTTTTAAGTTAAATAATCTTTATAAAAGAAAAAACGACCCTGAATAATGAACTTTTTATTCAGAATCGGTCTTGCTCATATTATTAAAACCAAAATTAACCATTATTTATGTAAATCATATTATATCAGGTAAAAAAGATATTATCCGGCTAAAATATCATGACTTTTTTCATATTCATTTTCTTTTTACAAAAAGTTTTCCTTCTTTCGTGAAAAAAATTAACAGTACATTAAATTCCATAAGTATGAATACTATAACAACTGGTGTCGGGAAAAAAAGTAATTCCTATCTGCTGCCCATGATAATTATTAGCAGCCTGTTCTTTGTTTTTGGGTTTGTGACATGGTTAAACGGGATATTGATACCTTATTTAAAGATAGCTTGTCAACTTTCAGATTTTCAGGCTCTCCTGGTAGCCTTCGCATTTTATATTTCCTATACTATCATGGCGCTTCCTTCAGCATGGGTTTTAAACAAAACCGGCCTGAAAAGCGGAATGATGGTGGGGCTGTGGATCATGGCCATTGGAACATTAATTTTTATACCGGCAGCAATAACAAGGACATACGGTATTTTTCTATTAGGTCTTTTTGTTATGGGTACCGGATTAGCCCTTCTCCAGACTGCATCTAATCCATATGTAACTATTATGGGTCCCCAGGAAAGCGCTGCAAAACGTATAAGCATTTTGGGTATTTGTAACAAATTTGCCGGCGCGGTTGCACCCCTTATCCTGGCATATTATATTCTGAGTGATGGAGATGCTTTTGTTGCATCAATGGCAAACATGAGTGAAGCCGAACAAACAGCGGCACTTGACCAGCTTGCAAGAAGGGTTATTAATCCTTATATCGTTATGACAGTAATCCTGTTCATTCTTGGCGGAATTGTTCGTCTTTCAGGATTACCTGACCTTGAAGTTGAATCAGAGGAGGATGCCGAATTAAATAATGTCCCGGTTAAAAAGAGCATCTTTGGATATCCGCATCTTATCCTGGGAGTGATTACACTGTTTTTCTATGTGGGAATTGAGGTTATAGCAGGGGATACAATTATTAGATACGGACTCTCTTTAGGCATCGAAATGAGTACGGCGAAAGCATTTACTTCATATGTAATGGCAACAATGGTAGTAGGATATATAATAGGTATATTTATGATACCTAAATATATGAGCCAGCGATTTGCACTACAGTGGTCTGCGATACTAGGACTGATTTTTGCAATCGGAGCTGTCTTTACCTCCGGATTCACTTCAGTAATTTTTGTTGCACTGTTTGGACTTTCAAATGCACTGGTATGGCCTGCAATATGGCCGCTTGCCTTGCATAACCTTGGCAAATTTATAAAAGTAGGTTCCGCCATGCTTATAATGGCTATATCGGGTGGGGCAATTATTCCTTTAATATGGGGTAAATTGTCAGACAGCATAGGTTCGCAAAATGCATACTGGATTGCAATACCTTGTTACCTGGTTATTTTGTTTTACTCAGTTAAGGGATATAAAATCAAAAGCTGGAGATAATTTTTAATTGAGTCATCTCTTTGAGGCAGTTTGACATGAATGGTCATTTCTGCCTTTTTATGTTTGCTTTTTTTAACCTTTATTTATGAATCGGGCATAGGTGAAAAATCACACAAGAGTATGATTAAAACATATGCAGATTCCATATGATATTTTTGAAATAATAAGTTTTAATCTTATGAAACCAACCCTGTTAATACTGGCCGCCGGCATGGGCAGCCGTTACGGAGGACTGAAGCAAGTTGAGCCAATTGGTCCAAATGGCGAGGTAATTATGGATTATTCTATTTACGATGCTATAAGGGCAGGTTTTGGTAAAGTGGTTTTTGTCATCCGGAAAAGTTTTGCCGGGGAGTTTAAGGAGTTATTTGATCATAAACTGAGAGGGAAGATTGAAACTGAATATGTTTTTCAGGAACTGGAATATCTTCCAGAAGGATACTCTGTGCCCCCGGACAGGAAAAAACCGTGGGGTACTGCCCATGCAATACTGGTAACAAAAGATGTTATTAAAGA
Source organism: Bacteroidales bacterium (assembly GCA_012522835.1). Taxonomy (GTDB): domain Bacteria; phylum Bacteroidota; class Bacteroidia; order Bacteroidales; family Prolixibacteraceae; genus JAAYJR01. The sequence continues at coordinate 6,541 of JAAYJR010000450.1, read as the reverse complement.
ACCATTCTGCCAACTTAATGCAGATGATTTTTACGGTTACAAGGCATTCAGGAGTATGGCCGGATTCCTTTCCGGTTCTCTTAAACCTCACCAATATTCTATGATCGGATATAAGCTGAGAAATACATTATCTGAGTTTGGGTCGGTGTCAAGAGGCATTTGCGATGTTGATCCTGATAACTACCTGCAAAAGATTGTTGAAACAACCAAAATATACAAAGAGAGAGGAGAGATTGTTTCTTTGGAACCTGACGGAGATGTCAGGTATCTTACCGGCGATGAAAGTGTATCCATGAATATCTGGGGCTTTCAGCCTGACATTTTTAAAATTATTGAAGAAAAATTCATTAAATTTCTGGATTATAACGGGCATCTTCCTAAGTCAGAGATATTTATTCCTTCGGTAGTCTATGAAATTATCACTGAACAACGGGCAACTGTGGAGGTATTGAAAGGAGATTCACTTTGGTTTGGGGTAACCTATCAGGAAGATAAACCTTATGTGGTATCACGTGTCAGAAAGTTAATTGAAGATGGGGAATACCCTGAAAAACTGTTTTAAAGAAAATAGTCATGAATGACAGATTAAAAAGAATAGCGGGGCAGTTCAGGCTCGACGGGAAGGTTAAGGAGGTTGTCTCCCTGGGAGAAGGTTTCATAAACGATACCTTTATTGTGAAAATTGATAAAGGTAAACCTGAATATATCCTTCAAAGGAAAAACAAACGTGTGTTTTCCCCTGTCCCGGCTATGATGGAAAATATTCAAAAGGTATGTTTGCACATCAAGGCCAAGGTTCAGTTAAGCGGAGGTGATCCGATGAGAGAGGCCATGACAATTATACCCGCCATGGACGGCAGGTTGTATTTTGTTGATGAATCGGATGAATACTGGGCTGTTTCTCTTTTTATTGATGATACTATTGCTTATGAATCTGCAGAAACTCCTGAACTGGCATATGCCGGAGGTAAGGGGATAGGAAAATTTCAGTCGCTTGTTTCTGACCTGAAAGAACCTTTAACCGACATTCTTCCCGGATTTCATAATATCCGTATTAGATATCAGCAATGGGATAAAGTTTTAAATAAAGATCCTCTGGGGCGAAAAGCAAGTGTGGCCACCGAGACAGGATGGATAGAAGACCGGAGAGAAGAGATGTTAAAGTTCTGGAAACTTGTGGAGGATGGTGAAATTCCGACGAGAGTTAGCCATAACGATACCAAAATCAATAATATTCTGTTTGATAAGAAAGGTGAAGTCCTCTGTGTAATTGATCTCGACACAGTGTTAAACAGTACAGTGTTGAATGATTTCGGCGATGCCATAAGATATTATACAAATACCGGACTTGAGGATGATAAGAACCTCGATAATGTATCGATGGATATCGGTATATTTAAAGCTTTTGCAAGGGGTTATCTGGAGGAAGCGTCTTCTTTTCTTACAAAAAAGGAGATTGAATACCTGGCTTTTTCTGCAAGATATATTACCTATGAGCAGGTACTCCGGTTCTTAATGGATTATATTGACGGTGACAACTATTACAAAATAAAGTATGAAGACCATAACCTGGTAAGGACACGTGCGCAATATAAACTATTAACAAGTATGGAGGAGCAGTTTGAAAAGATGAATGCAATTATCAGGGAACTGGCTTCTTCTCAGCCTAAATGAATATTTTCGGCGCTGATCTCTTTTCCAATAAAAAAAGCTGCTTTTTCATTAAAGCTTTCTGCCGATTCTGTTGTCTGAAAACGGATATGGCTGTTTTTTGATATTTTTTGATCGATCTCAGGATGCCTCTTCAGGTAATCAGTCAGTTTTTCTGCAACTATTGCTCCCTGCTCAACAATGTTAATATTAGCGGGGACATATTTTTTTATGAGTTTTATCAGAAGAGGGTAGTGGGTACAGCCGAGGATTAAGGTATCCAGTTTTCTATCCTTTTGCAGTATGTTCTGAATATTTTTTTTGACAAAAAATTCAGCTCCTGCCGAATCGATTTCATTATTTTCCACAAGAGGGACCCATAAAGGACAGGCCTCCTGAACCGCAGTTTTAAATTTTTCACCAGCCCATTTTCTTAATTCCAAAGGATATGATTCTGAAATTACAGTCCCGGGAGTACCCAGAATACCCACATGTCCGGTTTTTGTTATCTCAGCCACCTTTTCCACACTTGGACGGATTACTCCCAGCACTCTTCCGTCAGGTGCAATTTTGGGAAGGTCTGTTTGCTGAATGGTACGTAATGCTTTAGATGATGCTGTATTGCAGGCAATGATTATCAGCGGACAGTTCATGCTGAAAAGATATTTTACTGCCTGCAGTGTGTAAGAGTAGACTACCTTGAATGACCTTGTTCCATAAGGGGTTCGTGCGTTATCCCCCAAATACAGGAAGTCATACTCAGGCAGGCTTTTTACCAGCTCTTTTAAAACTGTCAGTCCGCCATATCCTGAGTCGAATACACCAATTGGAAAAGCGTCCATATTTATCTTGTTATTACCAGATTATAAGCCTCGTCATAGAATTTTCCCAACTCTGACCAGTCAAATTGAAGGGATGCTTCTTCACTTCTGTACCTGAGTGCAATTCTTTCCCTTCTTGTTAACTGGACAAATTTTAACATAAGGTTAGAAAGCTCTTCAGCAGCCTGGTTAAAGTTTTTGCTTTTCCGGTCAATAATAAACATTCCCTGTTTTTCATGGTCCAGGATGTTGCGTGCAACATAATCTCCAAAACCTGCCAGGTTGCTGGATATTGAAGATACTCCGCTGGCGAGGCATTCGAGTGGCGTGTATCCCCAGGGTTCGTACATACTGGGGAAAATACCGAGATGACAACCTCTGACGAATTGCGAATAATCCATTTTAAACAGGGGATTTGTAGTACTGATGAAATCGGGGTGGTATACAATTTTAACTTTATCGTGTCTGTGATTAACCAGATTAGCCGTACGGAGGAAATTCAATATAGAATCCTGTCCGTCATCTTTAACCGTATGTGTAACTATTTTCGGAAGATATTTTGTTTTCCAGCTTTGCACATTCCTTCTGAGCTTAAGACGCAGGTAGTCGTCTACCATCTCACTCAGGTCAGGAAATTCATACGGGCCGTCTGAAGAGGTAATTTTGGTATACAGCCTTTTGCCAAGCTGTTCCCTTATCTCGTCGCAGACACGGTGTATCTCCTCAATCAATGCTTTTGAGTGTAAAACATCCGGATTAAATGTATAAAACGGACGGCGTGTTATGAAGAATGCCACAATAGTCATTTCAGAATTTATTGTCTGCATTTTCCAGTTAAGCCTTGCCAATGCCTCCAGGGTCAGGTCAAATCCTTTGTTATGGAATTCATACCTCCCCGAGGTAAAAAAGTAGAGGGTGTTATTAAGGTCGAAAGAGTAGCTCTGAAAAAAATGGCCCATTACAAAATCGTGAATCTTCTCTTTATAGTTGAGGTGTTGATTCTGAATCTGGTGCAGTGCTTCAAATCTTTGAATGTTCAATCCGTTAGGAAGGATCTTATCCGGAGTTCTTCCCAGCAGATGGGTACACTCTCTCGCAGTAACCTCACTCACTGTAGTAAATACATGCGATCCATGGGCTGAAGCCCTTTCAATATCAACAATCGGGCGCACATTAAAATTGTCAGCTTCCTTCTGCCAGTCATAGAATGGTAAATTATCGTAGAACTTATTATCATTCATTGCAAGATATCTGCCTAACATTGTGGCGTGAGTGGTAAATACAATTTTCACGTTTAGGTTTTCCTTTCTGATCCCGGGAATTGGCAGTCCTGTCATCCATTCGTGAAAATGGGCTATTACATGTTTTTTGCAGAATCCTGAAGAACAGAGATATTTGAAGAATTCCTTCACCTGGAATCCGAAAGCGGCTACCTGGTCAATCAGCTCATCATTTCCCGGGAGTGATATATTATGGTCCTGCCACACAAAATGTTTTATTTCTCCCAGCTTGTCAAATACAGAATACGGATTAAACAGTACCACATTTGGTCTTCCTGAGATTATCCACTTACCGTAATGTACATCAAAACCCCTTTCCTGTAATTTTAATACAGCCTTTCCCACAGGTGTTGAATAATTGGTTACAGGATCAAAATGGGCTGCCGCCTGGTCCTCAAAGTAGGGGCCGATCAGAAAATAATTTTCCTTTGTCCGTTTTTGTATAACTGAAGGTACCTTTGAACGAATTACAGTGTATATTCCCCCTACCTGGTTGCATACTTCCCATGCTATCTCGAACAGGTAGGAATTTAAGGGATTGTCATTTTTTGTAATTTTATTTTGCAATTTCATAAGTTAAATTTTGTTTTATCAAACCGGGCCAATAAATATAGCTTGATTCAAAACAAAAATAAAATTTATCAATCATAAAAAAAGCCATTCCTCATCTGAAGAATGGCTTTTTTATCATGTAATTACAATTATTGCAGTCCCAGCTTCTGTTTGACCAGTGGAAGTAGGTCTACGCTCTGATTAGATTTGTAGAGCACCACTCTTGTGCCTGTATCAAAAACATAAAGCAGTCCCTGATCTTTTGCTACTTCCTGAATTGCATTTTCAGCTTTATCAAAAACCGGTTGTAAAAGTTCAGCCTGTTTTTGCTGAAGCTGCTGGTTAGCTGTCATTTGATAATTCTGCATTCTTTGCTGAATATCTTGAAGTTCAGTGATTTTTGCATTCCTTTTAACTTCAGAAGCCTCTTCTCCCAACTCTTCAAGCTCTTTCAGCTTTTGTTGATAATTAGTTTGCATCTCTCCCAGAACCTCTTCCAGTTCAGTCTGAAAATTATTGAATGTGGATTCTGCGCTTGCTCTTTCAGGCATTAACTGTACCAGTGCCTGTAAATCAATATGCCCGAATTTTTGGTTTTGGGCTTCTGCCGATGAAAATATGCCAGCTAAGAAAAGAAGAGCAAAAAGTTTTATTAAATTTCTCATAATCAAAGTAATGTTAAAAAATTTTGTAGCAAATATAATTATTAATTATTTATATCCCAGTTTTTGGAGTACCTGATCACTCAAATCGTACCTTGGATTTGTAAAAAAGAGGGTTGTACCTCCGGCTTTGTCAAGGATTACAGCGTAACTTCCTTCATTGGAAATTTCCTGCACAGCATTAAAAATATCTTCCTGGATGGGTTTTACCAGAGCCTGTCTTTTTTTGAAGAGATCTCCTTCAGGACCGAAGTACTTGCGTTGTAATTGCTTGTAATCTTTCTCTTTGGAGATAATCACATCTTCACGTTTTCGTTTCATATCTTCAGACAATAAAACACTTTCAGCCTGAAAATCGCTGTACATTTGTTCTATTTCTGAATGCATTGACTCCAGCTCTTTCTGGTATTGTGCCGATAATTTATTGAGCTGCTCCTGAGCTGCCGTAAAAGCGGGGATATTTTCGAGAATATAATCCGAATCGATAAAAGCAAACTTCTGGGCAAAAGCAATTCCCCCCATCAGAAGGATTGCAGAGAGAGTCATTAATAATTTTTTCATATCATTATAATTGTTAATTTTCAATTGTAACACTGGATTTGGCCTTTCTGAAAATTCGGCTGTTGCGAAAATTTTACTCCTGCCTTTTTATCCATTTTTAACTCTTACACATATTTTGTGCCAAATTTACATTTATCAAAATTGCTGGCCTATTACAAAATGGAAGTTGCCGCCGTTTGCGTCAGATGAACCGGGCACTTCATCAAATCCATACCCCCAGTCAATCCCCATTAATCCAAACATCGGAAGGAATATTCGGACACCCACACCATCCGATCTGTATAATTTGAAAGGATTGTAATTTTGGAAATTCACATCAGCATTTCCACCTTCTAAAAATGTAAGTGCAAAAATTGTTGCACTCGGTTTTAAGGTTATAGGGTATCGCAATTCCATTGTGAATTTTGAATACATTTTTGAACCTGTGCTGGTGTTAGGACTTAGGCTGAAATCCCGATATCCCCTGAGGGCGACATAATCTGTACCGTACATGTTAAAACCTGACATTCCTGAACCACCGACAATGAATCCTTCGAAGGGAGACTGGCGGTTAGCATCGTAATAACCAAGGAATCCCAGCTCTGCCGACGTACGCAAAACAAGGTTCAAATTTTTTGACAGTGGATTAAATACTTGTCCTTTAAATAACCATTTATGATATTCTATCCATTTGTATTTCTCTTTATTGGTTAGGTCTGCTGAGGAAGTATTCTGTCCTGGCATCAATGAAAACGGAGGAGTTGCTTTTAAGGTCAGCGAGAACTGTGAACCACTGCGTGAATACAATGGGTTGTCAATTGAATTTCTTCCGAATGCCGTTTTCACGCTGAAGTTATTGAATGTTCCGTTGACCTGACCGTTTTCATCAGCAAGAAAATAGAAGCTGGTCATGTTTCGAAGAAGGTAATGTTCAAGGGACAGTTCATGGTAAACTGTAAAGTAGTCATCAGGGAATGACAACCTGTATCCATATCCCATTGCTATGGCCGTGGTTTCCCAGATCTGGTCATTGGCT
>JAAYJR010000227.1 GCA_012522835.1 Bacteroidales bacterium | reverse complement strand
TTTTGGGATCAGGGCGAATGGCTCCTGTCGGGCAGCTAGCTACCAGACTGGGAATTTCAGTACCTTTTCGGATAATTTCGTGGTTAATTACCGGGGGCGTACGATGCACGCCCACTATGGCCACATCGCTGCAGTGAACTGCACCGCACATATTTAAGCAGCAGGCCAAAGATATTTTCAATTTAGCCGGCAGATCATCACGCCCAAAATATTCATACAGATCATCCATTACTGCCTTTACAATCCCGGAAGCATCCGTTGCTGGAGTATGACAATGTACCCATCCCTGGGTATGAACGATATTAGTAAGGGCGCGGCCGGTTCCGCCCACCGGAAGACCTTTGGCCTTCAAGGCCTCTATGAGAGGCTCTACTTGGGACGCGTCACCAGTCATAAATTCAATATTATTGCGGCTGGTAAAACGGAGATAACCTTGACAATACTCATCTGCCAACGCACATATATCACGGATAAAGTCGATACTTACTAAACGTGGTGACCCAACACGGATTGAGTACAGTTCTGCTCCTGATTGAGCAACATGTTTTAAGACTCCGGGTTTTACCTTTTCATGATACTTCCATTGTCCGTAATTCTCCTCAATGACCGGATGGAGATTCTTCCTATAATTGGGAGGTCCTATATCAATTTTAGCCATCCAATTTCACCTCTTATTTGTTATTGAATATTCAATTTGAATGGGCTCAACTTATGAAAACAACCATCTATTTGTTTATCTCTTCCTCTTGCCAGAATACATAGGGGTTAGCGCGTGGACGGAAAACCATCTGCGGTACTGCAGGTAGACCCACTTCACGCAGGAAGGTTCCCATACCTACCCGATAAATCAACTCACCCAGTCTTTCGCGGGTTTTGCCGTTTTCGTCCCACCAATCCCATATGCGCCGCATTAGATCCTTAAACTCGGTGTAAGGAGGTTCCATTTTCATAAATGGTATAATGACCCAGGATAAGAAAGCAGATTTTACTATGGTTGATTTTCCTCCCAGCAGAATGGTAGCACCTTTTTCCTTGCCCGTCTGAATAGCCTTAGGCATCATATTTATACAGTGCATACAACGAGAGCAGTCTTCTGGAATAACTGTTAGTTCCTTGTTTTCAGCATTGTATTCCAGAGCTTGGGTGGGGCATTTAAAACAGACTTCACGTTGAATATCCAAGCCGCTTTCAGCGTAAGCTTTGACCTGTTCCTGATCGATGATGATCGTATCGCGCCATGTTCCGATTACTGAACAATCGGCCCGTGCCAACGCGGATACACAGTCATTGGCACAGCCGGACATTTTAATTTTGAACTTATAAGGCCACATCGGACGATGTAATTCATCCTGGAATTCGTTGGTGATGTCATAACACATATCCAGGGTATCATAGCAGGCATGTTCACAACGAGCCGGTCCTACGCAACAGCTGGGTGATCTCAGATCTGAACCCGACCCTCCCAGGTCATAGCCAGCTTCACTAAATTCATCAAAAGTAGGTTGTAATTCTGCGGTTTTAGTTCCCAGCAAAATTATATCGCCGGTAGATCCATGGAAATTAGTTAAACCACTGCCATGTTTTTCCCACATATCACATATTTTCCGCAGAGAATCTGTAGTATAAAACCACCCACTGGGTTGGTTTACCCGCATGGTATGAAATTCACTGACATTAGGGAATTCTTCCGGCAGATCCGTATATCTTCCAATAACACCTCCGCCGTATCCTCTTACACCCACAATACCTCCGTGTTTCCAGTGCCCGATTTTATCCTCATAGGACCGTTCCAGAAGCCCTAGCAGATCATCAGCAGATTCATTCTTATCAGCAGCCTTTTTCATCTCGGTAACAAAACTTGGCCAGGGTCCTTTTTCCAACTCATCTAACAGAGGCGTTTTCTTATCTTCAGGCATAATCAATCCTCCTTTTGTTAATGGTCTAAGAGTCGTTTTATATCTCCATTATTGAAATAGCACCACTTTCACAAACAGATATACAGGCTTCACATCCCATACATTCGGTTTCATCTCCAGAAATAAAAGCCTTTTCGCCATCAAAACCGAGTATACGAGCCGGACACACTTCTGCGCACAAACCACAGCCTTCGCATATATCCTGATCAATGGAAACCACAAACAAATTCCCTGCACCTCCTTATTAACCGCAACTATTTACAGATATGAACTATGAACATCCGGTAGGCTTTCTTCCCATTTCCTGCTTTAACTTAATCATTGAAAGAAGATACTGTAAAATACTAAAACCTAATAGTATAATTAGAAACCCTTATTTCAAATAAGTGGACAGTCCACCTTCTAAATAGACTGCTTCTTCAAATCCCTTGGATTTCAAAAAGCACACTGCGTCATAACTACGAATTCCTGCCGAACATATGACAATAACCAGTCGATCGCGGGGAATCTCATGATAACGATTCCGTAGGTCGCCAGCAGGAATAACCAATAAACCATCTTCCAGGAGAGGCTTGGCCCTAACTTCGTCAGGTTCACGAACATCAAGCATAGTCATGTTAGTTCCATCATTTTTCAACTGTTCAACCTCAAGAGAAGATAAACCACGAACCATATCCAACCGTTTATTCTCCAACATATTAGCAGCATGAATAGCTACATCGATGGCTTCCGCAAAAGGTGGGGCATATCCCAGATCCAAATTGGCAATATCTTTAAGAGAAGCACCGAACTTCATGGCTGTACCCAATACGTCCAATCGTTTTACTCCTTCACCTTCTCCGCATACCTGAGCCCCCAATAAGCGTCCTGACTGCCTATCTGCGATTAATTCTATGGTCACGGGACCATGCAACGGATAATAGTGGGGTGCATCATTCCCTGATACAATCCCGGTGATTACTGTGTACCCCAAAGCTTCTGCCTCATGTTTTCCTAAACCAGTTTTACCAATGTTTAAATCAAATGCCTGTAAAACTGTAGTATTCATTACTGCATTAAATTCTGTGTTTAATCCGGCAATATTGTCAGCAACAACTCTTCCCTGTTTGTTAGCTGAAGAGGCCAAAGGAATATATACTTCCTGTCCGCTGATCACATTATACTTAGCAGCACAATCACCAGCCGCAAAAATACTGGGATCACTGGTGCGCAGATGGGTATCCACCTTAACAGCGCCAGTAACGCCGAGCTCTAGTCCAGCTTCACGGGCCAAATCAACCCGGGGGCGAACACCTACAGCAACAACTACTGCATCCGTCATGATCTCGCCTGCACTTGTTGTTAAACTTTTGACTCTTCCATCTGCACCTGGGTTGACAGCTTGAACCCGGCATTCTAACTGTAGATCAATTTTTTGACGCCTCATTTGCCAGGCTACCAGTCGCGCCATGTCAGGTTCCAAAAGCTTAGGCAGAACTTGCTGTTCTGCTTCACAAACCGTTACCTTTAAACGCCTTGCGCTCAAAGCATCAGCAACTTCCATACCGATTACCCCTGCACCGATGAGGGCGAAATTTTGAGAATTATTTTCAAGCAGATATTTTTGCAGTTCTTGTGCATCACTGGGATGATGCATTGTAAAAACGCCGGGAAGATTCAATCCCGGTATTGGTGGCACGACTGCTTCGGCTCCAGTGGTTAAGACTAAATAGTCATAGTCTATATCGTACCTTTCCTGGTCGCTTAACTTCAGTACTTGCACCCGTTTTTTGACTCGATCAATAGCTACCGCTCTGGTACCAGTTAAGACCTTTATATTTTTGTAAGAGAGGAAATATTGACTGTCACGAGCTACTCCATAAGACGTGGCATACAAATCTTCAAACCTAGGAACCAGCTTACCTAAATAAAAAGGCATTCCACACGAACCAAAAGATGTATACTCCCCTTGCTCAACAATCACAATTTCAGCATTTGGAATCAGTCGCCGCAGCCGGGCAGCGGTTTTAGGCCCTGCCGCCATTCCCCCTATAATAACAACTTTCATAATTCCCTTCCTTTCCGCCCATCAAGTCATTGGATAGATAGTTTGATCTTGCCGAAAGATAGTTTCACGGATATAGCTATCCATACAAAACAACAGAAGAGGGGCACTGCTATTACTCCCCAAAATCATGCATAATCTAAAGTATATGATCTTTATCTGTTTTTACTGTAATAAATCCCTAGTCGGCTGTAAAATAGGCTATTTTAATTGCTGCAATTGTAGTTTCCTATTAATAAATCTGTACCGTTTTATTTGAACTTTGCAAAAGCACCGCTAAAAAACATATAATAAGAATTGCTGCAGATGAGGTTTGCGGTTTTTCGGGCGTAAATATTTATGATAGTTTTGAATAATTAACTTTTCTTTAATTATCAGGTAACTTTTAAAGCGTCATCCTAAAACGATATATCTACGGTACTTACAAGACTCTTCGCTATCGCTCAGAATTTGCACGCGCTAAACGCACCACGGTAAACGAAAACTCTTGCCTGTCATCGCCCTCTTCAAGGACGCCTGATGCGCCCTAAGGACGCAATTAAGGTTGCGAGCGAAGCGTGGCGATCTCTGCCACTATCTAGGGTTTGAGCTTAGAGATTGCCACGCGCTACGCGCTCGCAACATTAAGGTGAGCGATAGCGAACATCATGAGTACCCGAAGGGTGCAATGACAGCTCAGGAGAGTTTCATAGGAAGTCATATAAATAGTTCTGGAGGTAGGGCAGTGAGCCACGATAACAACAATAGAGAAAAAATATTAGCCGCAGCACGAATGCTGATGGCTGAAAAAGGAATAATGAAAACCAGTCTGGCAGATATAGCCCGGGAGGTAGGCATCAGCAAGGGT
>JAAYJR010000512.1 GCA_012522835.1 Bacteroidales bacterium | reverse complement strand
CTCCGCTAACAATACGATTAGTCCTGCCTGACAAAGGCGTTTTGTTGATTATGGAATCGTAATCGCTTCGGGAAATGGCGTTTTCTTTTTTTTCACACCATGCAACAGGAAATATATGGTGAATGTCTATAGACTCAGAAAAGTACGTGCTGAAATCTATCTTGGTACCCGATAACCAGTCACGGGTATTGTCATCCATCAATATGGCATAAATTCCTTTATAGGCAGCACTATTACGCGTTCTCAGCGTATTTAGACGGGATGGAATAAAATTGGCATCATAGATAGTTTTCGGTTCGGGACCATCTTTCGTAATCCAATCTACAACCTGTACTATATCCAAGGCATATCTTGTTTCGTTAGCAGAACCATACAATTCGCCAAAAACGCCACACCAGAACCATCGCATCAGTTTATTCTTATTTCCAATATTTTCAATTTCTTTTCCTAATTGCGAGAGGATGGATGCCATGGGAACCAATTGGGTTGTATATGGAACATCTCTGGAGTGGAATATGTGATTTTCAACAAGTATTTTTGATGCTTTTATAAATCCTTCTGCTACCTGATCTTTGTATTTCAAATAGTCTGTTAGCTCCAGATTCAACATTTCTTTTCTTTTTGCACTTACTGCAGGTATATTGTCTTTCTGAGCCAACAAGTCCTGATTTATTTTCTTTCTGTATGTTGAGACTAAAGTGACAGCCTGAATGAAGTCAATCTCGCTGGTCTTATCCAATACTTTGTATGGTTTAAACCGAGAGTTTATGTTGGCCCAGTCTTCTTTTAAGTCAAATTCTTCAGAGGCAAATGTAGCAGTAAGCAGTTCAAAAACAGAGAGGGATACACCACCGGTATTCACTTTTTCAAACACTTGACAAACCGCTTCTTTCGGGTTTTCCTTTGTCATTTGAATTACAGGTAGCGAGTAATTGTTAAATCCCAGAATTATTTTTTTGTGAAACTCATTCCAAAATTTTATTCTTTCCTTATCATACTCCCAATATTCGAAAAAAGAGGGGAACCATGTCTCATACTCATCTACCAGACTTACCGGGTACATTAGATTTTCAAATTCCTTCTCCTGGGTAGTCAAATCCAATACGACATCGCGTCCGATATTTTCGGTTATAATTTTGTTCTCGTTGATTGAAAATATTGCTTCTTCAAGATCGGTTCCCGGATCCAAGGCTTTCTGCATGTCAATATAGTACCATCGCTTGATTTCATATCCCTTGGCATTTCTAGTTTTTACAACTTTATTGGAGATTATGGCCTGATAGAGAGAGGTCAATCTCTGCTGTCCATCTAAAATCAATAGTTCCGGCTTATTCCCATTTGCAGATGGAGCTCCTTCCACCACTTTTGTCTTGAACCGCACTGATTCATTTCCGGTTTCAAGTAACATCACGGCACCAATTGGAAATGACTTAGCAACACTTGCTAATATGCCTTTAATTCTATTATCATCCCAAACCCATCCTCTTTGAAAATCTGGCAATTGGATCTTTCCCATCTCTATATTCTTTAGTATTTCATAGAGATTGGTTTTTTTGGAGTCAAACGTTTCCATCAAACATCATTTTTATTAGTTAACTTAAAATAATTCTATCTGTAAATGCATAAAAAAATGAGACAACACTTATCAAAGTTAATCAACTTAACTGTGTTAAAGACATAATTCATGGCATAGTACATATTGTTTTATCAAACAAAAGTGCCCTATTGTATCATATTGCCTGACACCTTTACCATGAATAAGCAAATATCCAAAAATGACCTAAAGAATATATTTCGCTTATTATGTCGTATCAGATAGTAAAGATGTCTTATATGAAACTCATAAAAATAAGCAATTATTCAATACTTGCGACATAATCCAGCACCTTGCGGTTTGCGCGGTCAATAATGGTCCAGTCCGGATCAATGTAGGTGTCTGTTGTCTTCAATGCCTGATCAATATGGTTCAGGGCCATTGCCACATCGTCTTTTGATACATCACATTTATTCCTGGCCAGGGATGCCCAGGTGTGTCTGGCCATATAGAAGAACAGGCCTGGGGCTATGTTTTTCAGATGTTTGTTCAGTATATTGTTAAATTGTTTGAAAGAAACAAAATCTTTCAGGTCCAGGAGCTTCTTCTTCCCTTTGTATTTGTTAATGATCTCCTGGGCCTCAGGCTCAACCTTGATTGAGATAAACGCCTCGTCCTCTCTTCGGTCCTTCGTCTTTCCTCTGTTGTATTCTATACGACCCATAACTGGTGCAGGGCAGTCGTACAGATCCCTGGAGTTCATGCCAACCATGTAAAATGATAACATAAACATATCACGTGTAAAAGTGTCTTTGTAGTTCTTGCATTGATAATTCCGGATTTCCATTAGTTCTTCCAGGGTAAGGGACCTTTTTTTACGTTTTGGCGTTGACCGTGGAATCCTATATGCCTCAAAGGGATTATTCTTGATAACGATATCGTCATTATCGTAATCGTTGTATGCCAGTCGCATTTCCTTAAATAATTTTTGAATGGATGTCAGGTACAATGTCACCCCTCTTTCCAGGCCCCGATCGCGCAGCCACTTTTCAAACTGATTCAATTTGTAAATAGTTATCTCATTGGCTAATATCTTTTCTCTTCCGTAAAATTCACATAATCTTTTCACTGATAATGAATAATTTTCTGCAGAACCATTTCTTCCTGCAAAATTTGTTTTAATGTAGTATTTGGAGAAATCAACAAAATCTGGCTGTCTTCTTTTGTACCTCCGAAGGACAGTATTTATCAGCATGGAAGCAGAATAATGATCTGTCTTTATACCCATGTCAAGAATTTCCTGATCCATATCATTTATTATTTGAGAAAGTACCAAAGCAATGCGTTTGTCTTTTATGCGATACCCATTATCTGACTTTGCAATATCTTTTGGAAAAACTGCTATATTTGTAGCGTGATAAGCAATACGATTTTTATGGATCAAACGAATATATACACGGAGCTTTTTATTTGCGAGAGGTTTTTTTTCGTATACCCAGACTGTGATATTTGCCATAATTATGATTTTTTACCAAAGGATTACCAAAGGATTATTAACACAAAAGTACACAAATTCGTGTACAGGCGTGAACAGAAAATAAATAAAATAATGACAGAAATGCCTATGGATTAAAGAAAACACCGTATATACGGAATTTCGCGGGTATGGCGTAATTGGTAGCCGCGCCAGACTTAGGATCTGGTGCCGAAAGGCGTGGGGGTTCGAGTCCCTTTACCCGCACAGGCAAATCAACCCTGCAGTTTTTCTGCAGGGTTTTT
>JAAYJR010000565.1 GCA_012522835.1 Bacteroidales bacterium | reverse complement strand
CATACCAGCAAGGCAGGTATAAATTAAAATAGTTAAGAATTCATTGTGAAGTGGACGATATCTGCCTATAATGGCTGTCATTTCTATTTCGAAACGGGCAGCACCGGTTCCGAATATCGGGAATTTGTTGAATATTTCTAGGGCAGCCGGCCACAACACCCTTAGCCTGTAATCATCTTCCAGCTCTTCCATACGGCCGGCAATAAGCTCTGTACTTAGCATATAATTCACTGCCAGCACTCCAAAAAGAAGGATAAAAAACAACGCCAGTGGGTTGAATCGGTTTTTTCCGCTAAAAAAAACAAAATATACCAGCAGCCCGCCTGCCACTGAAAACACGGCTCCCCGCGATCCGGTACCGGCAACCATATAAACAAAAATAGGAAGCATAACAAGTAGCATACCCCTATTAATTGAATAATAAGGTTTTCGTGCCAGCATGTCAACAGCCATTATTGTTGCAAATGCACCATATTGGCCAAGAATGTTTGAGTTCATATCCATCACCGTTTTGCGCCCTTCGGTATCAGTTCCGGGGTCAATGTTTAAAATAAAAATAACCGCGGTAATTATAACGGCATAAAGGAAATAAGGGATTAAACTTTTTCCCTGCCAGTGCATCTCAATAGCATCTTTTACTCCGAGGAAAAACAGCAGCCAGTAAAAAATCATCAGCCGAAGAATTGAACCTGCATTTCTAGAACCAGGAACATAATATAAAATTGTCATAAAGAGCATTATAAGCCAGACAGCGAGGACAGGGAAAGCAATCTTATTAAAAATATCTAGGGAAAAGTTTTGTTTATAATTTAAAAACGACAAGATGAAATATACGTAAATAAGCAAAAAAGTGATGCCGGTATAGGGAATACCCAATGGGTTCCAATCGGAAAAAGGTAAAGAGAGGACTATGAGTTTAAGAAGATTATATTTTAATTTTTCAGTTTGCATGCCTGTCTTTTATTTCATTCAAAACCAAATCAATCATCCAGCCATAGGGATTGAAAGGGCCTTCGTGCCAATTGAGTTTATTATCCCAATAGCCAGGGCAAGGATCGTATCCAACAGCACTAAATCCATAACTTATTTCAAGCAATAAAGGCACGTTATTTTCATATACAATATCAAAAGCAATACATTGGGCTTTAATCTTTTGGTTAGCCTCGAATGCAAATTTTACTGCAGATATAGGTACTTCATTTTTGTCATAGAGGATATTGCCACTTCCTGATGCTCTGAAATCATTTTTACGAGCTAAACGTTTTATCGCAAAAGCTTTGTTTTTAATAACAATTACTCTTATATCAAATGTATTATTTGGTATAAATTCCTGAAAATAAACATATCCTCTTTCGTTCCCTGCTGTATGTGCAAGTTTTGTTGTAAAACCTATTCTGAGTATACCTTTAAGGACATTATAAAAGGTTCCTCTTCCGCCTTTGAATTTTCTAATTCGCTCTTTTAAATTTTCCCACTTGTCATATTGGCTGAAACCTCTCTGAAAGGCTTTGTTAACAATTTTTTTGGCACTTTGCTTTGTTTTGATGAGCTTTACATGAGAAGAACCCGAACCTCTCCTTAATTTAAAAACTAAAGGAAATTCTGCATTTTTAATCCATTCAAATGCTTCAGTTTTTGAGTAAAAAGCAAACACCCGTGCATGTGGAATATTCATTGATTCCATCAAGTATTTTTGACTTAATTTATCATCAAAATGCCAATTTGTCCTGAAATTTGGGAATACTTTTTTTTCAGCCAATTCTAAAGCAAAAAGCAATTGTTTTGCAAACAGAACATCCCTGGAACGCATATGGCTGTGGTGCCACATTAATGCATCACAATCGTTTAACTGATGTATGATGTCATTTGCATAGCAATTGACAATTTTGTAATCGATTCCATTCTCAAAACAATATTCTATCCACCTTTCAGTAAAAGAATCGCCATCACGATGAATTGCTATTTTCATCCTAATTCTTTAATAATTTCAACATGATATCCCTGTGTGTTTTACAGCGAATAAGGTTTAGGAATAAAACTCTTTTTTTCTTTCTGATTAGTGAAGGAAACAGTTTTCTTTTTCTCATCGCATTCAGATACTTGTTTGAATATAACTCCATATAGGAACTGTATCTTTCCTTTATGGAAAGGAAAAAAGTTTCAAATTCTTTTTCAAGCTTAACATCATCCAGTATAGTCTTATTTAAGCATGACATCTTTTCTTCAAAATCATTTTTCTGCTTTTTATTTAGTAAAAACAAGCCGGGTTTCACATCATTTTGTTTATATGGGATTAAAGTAAAATCTATGTTATTTTCATGAATTGTAAACCGGACTGCAAATCCGTTATTCCACATTTCATTATGTTTACCTTGTTTATCGAAGATGAAATTTCCAAGACTATAGAAAATCGGATGGCCATGATAAACCTCATGCCCGCTGTAGCAATGTGTATGGTGCCCTATCACTGCATCAGCACCGGCATCCACAAAAAAACGGTAAGTTTCTTTTATTCTTGGGCTTGGTAATTGATACAATTCATGTCCACCGTGTACAATAACAAAAACAAAATCGGCTTTTGCTTTTGCTTCCTTTATGGAATAATAATTCGCAATAGGATGTAAAGGATTTGCTCCCGGAGCATTATCATTGGAATTGGCAAACTCATTTTCCGCAAAATTCAGGAAAGCTATTTTTTTATCTTTAATTTTCAGAATTAAGTTTTTTTTTGCTTCCCTCAGATTCTGGCCAGCTCCAACATATTGAATCCCTTCCTTTTCACATAATTTAATTGTGTCAGACAGTCCTTTCCAACTATAATCCATGATATGATTATTGGCCAAAGTGAACACATTAAATCCGGCATTTTTAAGAAACTTAACAGATTTTTCAGTCATTTTCAATTTCGGCCCGAATTTTTCAATTGTATCTGTCGAACTGGTGGCGGGTGCTTCAAAATTGGTTATGGCTATATCACTCTGCCTTATAGTAGCGGAAAAATCATTAAAAATTTCTTCAGGCATGTTATTGGTTATTAATTCCTGAATGCGACCACCATCATAAAAGTCACCGGTAATTAGTATTTTGATTTCCTGTTTCATTATTAAGGTCGCTTCGTTTGACAAATCAACTCACCTAAATCAGCAGAAGTCATGAATTCTGCATCAGGATAAAGTTTGATAATATTTTCTAATAATTCATTCAAGGCAAACAAATTTCTTTTTCTGTTATCTTCATTTATAAAACCAATATAATTAACCCTGTGTGATGAAATTACAGCAGGTTTTTTCCAGAAGAATGCTATTTCAATTTCTTTTAGACATGAAGTTATCCAATCCTTATTCGTGTTCAAGGCAGGCTCAAATAATACATTCCGGGTAATGTGCCACAGATTATTTCTATTTTTTGACCCTAAGACATGCCGTTTAATTTTTAGTTTGTCACCTGCAGGAATTTTTTGAATATTTGCGCCCTGTAAATATTTTATTCCATAATTTGATAATGTTGGTTCAATGGAAGGATGCCAGGTATAATTTGGTGCAATAAAGGATTTAGGCTTAAATCCAAATAATTTTTCAAAAATTTCTAATCCTTCAGAAAGTATTTTATGATGGGTATTCAACTCAGAGAAATCATCAAAATCAAATGCTGCCATAAAGCTTTTCCTTTTTTCCCTGGTTATGTTTGCACTTATCCCAAACATGTTGTTTTGAAATGCCAGGTGGGTTTCTTCTGAACCGGTTTGCAGATAATGCATCCATCTTTGAACGTTTAAGTGTTCCCGTCCATGGTACTGCGGGTAAAAAACAGTGTTGGACAAACCTTGTTCCCATAATTCAAATGATTTACTATGT
>JAAYJR010000035.1 GCA_012522835.1 Bacteroidales bacterium | reverse complement strand
GTATTACTTTCAGGTATCAACACTACCAGAGCTGAAGGTTCTGTAAGAATGTGGTACGCTGTTGCATTGATAATTGTTGGAATTATAATATTGTTATCCTGATTGATTTTTAAACGGATATATTAATTTAGCGGACATGATAAGATATATTTATTTGATAATATTAGCATATTTTATTCTGGGAGCAATAGGATTCTTTTTTATTAACAGGAAAAAGGAACGCGCAGTTGCACGCCAAAGCTGGATAAAATATATTACCTATTGTCTGATAATTCATATTATTTTTTTTAGTATAGTTATCAATCCGGTTGTTTTTCAATTTATTGCCGGTATAATAATACTTGCCGGTTTCTACGAACTCTTTAAACTTCATAAAGACTCAGGATTCACAAAAAAAAGACCTTTCTTACTTTCTGCTTTAATATTTTCTGTGCTGGCTTACTCTTTTTTTATTTTCAGCGGTATGGATAATGATAAAATTTTGTTTGTTTTTTTGGTCATATCCATATTTGACAGCTTCAGTCAGATAACCGGCCAGATTTTCGGCAGAAATAAAATTTTTCCCGGGATCAGTCCTGCAAAAACCATTGAAGGCTTTGCGGGCGGTTTAATTATAGCTGTAGTCAGTTCACTGCTTTTCCGCGGACTTATTGATGAAAGTATCGGCTCTACTATAAAAATTGCCTCAGGAATAGCTCTTTTTGCTTTTGCAGGTGATTTTGCTGCATCATATTATAAAAGGATGTATGATGTAAAGGACTTTAGTAAAATTATCCCGGGCCATGGCGGTTTTCTCGACAGATTTGACAGTCTGGTTGCCGGCGGTGCATGGTTCGCTGTAAGTAACCTTCTATTTTAATGTAACTAAAGAATTTAAAAATGGTAAACCAGATTACTGTTGCTATACTATATCTTTTTGCGATTTCATTTCTTCTGGTATTTAATGAATTGATATACAGGCGTCTCGGATTAAAAGGTGAAATTACCAGGAAGTTTGCTCATTTTACCGCAACTCTTTCTACTGTAACCTTTCCTTACCTCTTTACTGACCATTGGTATGTATTGGTTCTGGCATTAGCTTTTTTTCTGGTTTTGTTTATAAGCAGGAACGGAACACAGCTCAAATCAATACATGATATTGACAGAAAATCTGTTGGCAGCTATCTTCTTCCTCTTTCAATCTATCTGACTTTCCTTTTTTCAAACCTGTTGGACAATAAGTTTTTGTATATTCTTCCCATAATTATTCTTGCTGTGTGCGATCCGATGGCAGGAATTTTGGGTATCAACCTGAAAGTGAATAATCATAAAATTTCAATATTTGGGATAAAAACAAAAAAAACAGTTTTGGGATCCGGGTCTTTTTTGCTGTCGAGCTTTATTATCAGCATTATTGCGCTTTATTTTAACCGGATGGTTTTCGATCTTAAAACCTTCTGGCTTGCTTTGGCTATAGCTCTTGTATCAACAATTACCGAGATGCTAAGCTGGCGGGGGTCTGATAATCTGTTTATTCCAGTGAGTGTTCTTGTTATGTTGATTTTATTCCTTTAAAATATGGATAAATCTGACAAATTGAAAATATAACTACAAGCAAATGAAATTAATAATAAAAAGAGAGAATGTTCTTAATGTGCCTAATGCAATCAGTTTTTACCGGCTGGTTGTATCCCCGTTAATTTTAGCCCTGGCTATAATGAACCAGGAGAGGTGGTTTGTAATACTGATATGTATTAGTCTGGTAAGTGATATACTTGATGGTAATATAGCCCGCTATTTCAATCTGAGAACTTATTTTGGAGCTGCCCTTGATAACCTGGCAGATATGTGTACATACGCCCTGGCCTTATTGGGTATTTTCCGTTTCCGCTGGGATTCAATCGAACCACATGCATGGGTGCTCTACCTGTTTCTGGCTGTTTTTATACTAAGTTATATCATTGCATTCATCAGGTTTGGCAAGATACCCGGACTGCATCTCTATTCTGCTGTCTCTGCCGGATATATTCAGGGAATTTTCTTCTTTATCCTGTTTGTCTGGGGTTTTTTTCCATGGATCTATTATTTAGCTGTCGGATGTGGTGTAATTGCTTACATCGAAAAAATATTTGTTCTCCTTAAGCTTGATGACATTAAGTTTGATGTAAAAGGCCTTTACTGGCTCCTGAAATCACAAAATCAAAAATAATATATCCACACAGTAGATGTTTATTAATCAATTTGCCGGTTAATAAACTTCCTGCCTTTAAAATAGTAAGCCAGTCCGATATTTGCTGTTACATAGTTTTCGTAATCATTGGATCCGGCAATCCTGCCTTCAAATTCATTTGGAAAGGCAGTAGCTGAACTGTTCAGATTAAGATCCAATTTAGGTGAAAGATGAAATTTCATTGTTAAGCCGGCATTTCCTGATAATGAACTTTTTGATGGAATTCCTTTATAATTAAAAACATACATATCCCCTATCCCGGCCGAAGTTATAAGATTGAAGACTGATTTCTCATTGTATCCAAAAATGAGATTAGTTAAACTCAGATAGACATTAAAAGAGAAATTCAGGTACCTTATAAAATGGCGGTAAGTTCCATCAGGATTTATAGTAACCTCCTTTCTGACAGGATCCTGGTCAAACGGCAGGCTGTTATCATTGGCTGCAGTATATTCTCCTTCGGAAGTACTGAACCCGTTAAGGGAATATCCTTCTGCTTTAATTCCTGCTCCAATAACAGGACTGAACCATTTGCCAAGAGAAATCGAAGCGTGAGGTGTCAGGCGGTCTTTAAAATCGAGATTATTTGCATCAGCAGAAAAAAGCAGCTGGCTGCCTCCGGCTATTTCCAAGAGCAGGTTATCACAAAAAGTAATGGCCTCAACTGTATCCTTTACCGTAAACCGGGATCTTGTTGTCTGAGCTGATACTACTGTTGAAAATAGTGTAAGTATTATTATTGTTTTGATAAGTTGTCTGATCATGGTATATTTTTTTTCTTAAAATGAACTACACAAAATAACAGCTATTATAAACTAATTTAGTTTATCACATGTTCCAACTCCAGAATCACCGGCGAATCATAGGTCCCGTAGGTACCGTCTGTTTCAAACGGTATCACCTGTTTTGCCTGATATAAATATGAAAGTCTCGAATTATAGTATCTGAAGGTAATATTCCCGTTTTCCTCATCATCTGCCCTGATCGTAATATAATAAACTCTTTTATCGTTATCGCCTGCCCTGACAAGACTTCCCACACCCCTGCACTGGTCATTTATAAATGCAGCAACCTGATCATTATCAGTAGCATAAATATTTATATTGTCAGGAATTGCGATTATTGCCGTAAAGCTGTTAGGCAACAATTCCGGAGATTCTATATACCATTCAGGCACAGGATGTTTGGTATATGTTTCAGTATCCTCACTGCAATGATTAAAAATAAATGCAGTGGCCAAAAACAGAAAAATTATTTTTAATGTATTCATTTTTATAAATTTATAATCTGAAATGTTTCTAAAATTATTAAGCTGCAGGTTCTGTATTTTATTGTTTTTCAATTTTCACAACCTTGTACTTC
>JAAYJR010000347.1 GCA_012522835.1 Bacteroidales bacterium | reverse complement strand
GCCTTGTATAGACACTTTTCAGGAAAGTCAGTTAAAATCTCTCTCGATTGATGTGTGAATTATGTAATTTTTTAAAGGAAAAATGTAAAATTTTGCTTGAATTGAAGTGTACCTTTACCTGGAATTACCGTAAATAATTCAACATTATGAAACGAGCATGATTGTAAAATCACAAAAAAGTATGATTAAAACATGTGCGAGTTCCATCTTATACGATATAAATAAACAATTTTAATAAGATGAAAGCATTATTTATTCAACCCAGTTACCCGGATACATTCTGGAGTTTAAAGCACGCCTTAAAATTCATTTCCAAAAAGGCGGTATATCCTCCATTGGGATTAATGACTGTTTCTGCCATGACTCCTGTTGGCTGGACAAAAAAACTTGTTGATTTGAATGCTTCATCTCTCAAAGATGAACAAATCATGTGGGCAGATCTGGTATTTATTAGTGCTATGTCGGTTCAATCTGCGTCGGTTTTTGAAATCATCGCAAGATGCAAATCTTTAAATAAAAAGATGGTCGGCGGAGGTCCCTTATTCACCGAAGAACCTGAAAAATTCAACGATGTGGACTATTTGGTACTCAATGAAGCGGAATTAACTTTTCCCCTGTTTTTAGCCGACCTTGAAAAAGGAGTGGCAAAACATATTTATCAAACGGATGAATTTGCTGATATGTCAACCTCACCGGTTCCTGATTATTCATTGATCAACAATTCCCATTACGCTTCCCAAAGTCTTCAATTTTCAAGAGGATGTCCCTTCAATTGCGAGTTCTGTGATATCACTGCTCTGCTTGGACATAAAATCAGGACAAAAACTACGCCACAAATACTGGCAGAATTATCTAAAATTATGGAAATAGGATGGAAAGGAGGAGTATTCTTTGTTGATGACAATTTTATCGGTAATAAAAAAATACTGAAGCAGGAGCTGTTACCCGCTGTTATCAGCTGGATGGAAAAAAATAGATACCCTTTTACTTTTATTACAGAAGCATCTATCAATCTGGCCGATGATGAAGAACTGATGCAAATGATGGTCAGGGCAGGTTTTATCAAAGTATTTGTGGGAATTGAAACACCTGATGAACTAAGCCTTGCTGAATGCAATAAATTTCAGAACCAGCATCGTGATCTTTTGAGTTCGGTGAAAACAATTCAAGCAGCAGGTATGGAGGTTACTGCCGGATTTATCGTTGGTTTTGATAATGATAAACCATCCATTTTCCAGCGGCAGATTGATTTCATTCAGAAAAGCGGAATTATTACAGCAATTGTAGGATTGCTAAATGCACCCCGAAAAACCCAACTTTATAAACGGCTTAAAAAAGAAGGAAGGATCGTTTCAGATTTTTACGGTGATCCGTCAGGTTATGCCATCAATTTCATCCCTAAAATGGATCTTCATGAACTGATGACCGGATATCAGAAAATCATTAGCGGGATATATTCCAGTGAAATGTACTATAAAAGAGTATTGTCTTTTCTGAAATCATATAATCCTCCGTCCTTTGGCAGCAAGCATTTATCCTTCGACAAAATTATGGCCCTCATTAAATCGGTAGTAATTATAGGAATCCTGGGAAAAAACCGAAAGTATTACTGGAAGTTGTTTTTTTGGAGCATTTTCAAAAAACCAAAAGTTTTCCCTCTTGCCGTAACTTACAGCATCCAGGGATACCATTACAGAAAAATTTTCAGAAATATTGCCTGACAACAATAATGCCGACGTTTACTGACAATCTCCCGAATACTGATATCGCAACGACAATACCAGGGTAACTTCACCTGAGGGTACTGATAATGCCTCCCCTCCACAACCGGCCAATATTCCGGAGATGAGAAGACCACACAACACAATTTACTTTCGTCAAAAACCTCAAATTTTACTATTTAAAAATGTGTATAAATCTTCTTCCGACTTTAGGCTGAGCTTCTTTCGGAGTCGCGACCGGCTGATGTAGGAGCTGGAAGGCTGAATATTAAGTATGTCGGCAATTTCTTTGGAGTTGAGGCCAATTTTCAGATAGGCACACCATCTTAAATCGTTGTTGGATAATCCCGGGAACTTTTTTTTCAGTTTTCTAAAAAAATCCTGGTGCAGCTCGTCCATCTGAATTTCAAAGGTATTGTCTTCAACACTTAGGTAGGAGTCGAGCTTACGGGACATCTCAGCAAGTT
>JAAYJR010000212.1 GCA_012522835.1 Bacteroidales bacterium | reverse complement strand
GTTAAATATACTAATTTTCAATGTAATTAACAAAATTTTTATTTTGTTTTTTTGATAAAACTGATCTTTTTTTGTAACTTTTTTAAGAAGAAATCAAAGAGCAGAAAGTCGCATGTTTCAAGGCCAGAGAAAAAGGGCAAACAGCGCAAATTAAGCTGCAAGTACAAATTGCAGAAGTTCGAGAAGTATCAACTGGTCTGCCGGCTGGCAGTTACCATCAATCGTCATTTTCCTGATTTTTACAGACAGATTTCCTGTTTGCCTGACTACCGGAAGCGCCCTGAGTATGAAATCAGGGAGCTGATTGTCAGTGGGCTGCTTATGTTTTTGTTCAGGCAAAAATCGAGAAACCAGGCCGATAATACAGCTAAGAACTGTGATTACCAGGATAATATCAAAAGCATTTTTGGCATTAAAGTAGCTGACATGGATACAGTGGATAAATATCTTCGCTGGATAAGTCCGTGTAAGTTGGAGCAAATAAAACAGGAGATGTTCCGTGAACTGGTAAAATCCAAAACGTTTCAGAAATATAAACTTGACGGTAAATATTTTATGCTTGCCATTGATGGCTCAGGCTTGCAGAGCTATGACTATGAACCTTACCAGGGCTGTCCTTATAAGAAAAGTAAGAAAGGCAAAAAAGTATGGACCACCTATGTATTGGAAGCCAGGGTGGTTACATCAAGCGGTTTTTCTGTTTCGCTGGCAACTGAATGGATAGAGAATCCAACAAAGGGGACATTTGACAAGCAGGATTGTGAGATAAAAGCATTTAAGCGACTGACAAAAAGGTTAAAGAAAGAATTTCCCCGTCTGCCTCTGGTGTTGCTTTTAGACGGTTTATATCCTAAAGATCCTGTTTTCAATATCTGTAAAACCAACCGGTGGCATTATGTCATTACACTTAAAGACAATAGTTTGAAAAGTGTACAGGAACAAATAGCAGATAAATTGCTTTTTAAGGATTACCGGGAACAAAACCATTTAACAACAGATAAGACGCATTGGCTTAAGAATGATTATAAATATTTTGAAGGGATTGAATATAAAGGACACACCTTATATGTAGCTGAAACATTATTTGAAAAGCAGCATAAACTCACCGGGGAAATAAATAAAACCCGTTTTGTTCATGTGACCGGTATTGCTTTGAATGAAGATAATGTTCATGAGGTAAGCCAGGCAGGCAGGCTAAGATGGAAAATAGAAAATGAAGGCTTTAATAACCAGAAGAATAATGGTTATAATGCGGAGCATAAGTTTTCAAGGACAAATTTTAATGCTGTTAAAAACTATTACCAGCTTATGCAGATTGCAGATATTATAAATCAATTGACATACAAGATTATTCATATACAGGGTTTTATCAGAAATTTTGGACTTACGGTAAATGCTCTGATAAAGGATATATTAAGCTATCTGAAAGCCATGGAGTTCGATGATTTTGAGCTAATTGAAGATATTCTTGCTAAAAATGTACAACTACGATATTAGTGGTATGTCTTCGAGATGCCCTGCTCATGAATTCAGGGAAAAACCAAAGTAAAAAAGAAAAGGAGGTAGCCTATGTAAATCTGAAATATCAAAATCGTTCCCTGCTGAATTTTAGCAGGGCGATAATGTATTGCCTTATTTTACGGAGTGATAGTGAAAACTAATTTTATAATTTTGCTGCGGAATTGCTGAACTTTCTATTGTCTTTTTTTAACTCAGTAGTTTTTGATTCTTACATCAAAATTTTAAATCCTACGCTTGTATTTCAATTGTGTGATGTTAAAAACACTCCGTTGTATATAGTAAAAAATACAAACGTAGATTTACTAACTCTAAAAT
>JAAYJR010000115.1 GCA_012522835.1 Bacteroidales bacterium | reverse complement strand
CGGCAATCAGTATTCCTGTTATAAATAAAGGTATAAACAGAATGGATGCAACATTTGCATAAACAGATTTTAATCTTTGGACAGGCCTTTTACTCTTTATATGATCATTTTTATAAATTGAATAAAGGACTTTATCAAGATTATGGTTTGGCTTAACTTCTGCTTTGGCGGGATCATTGATTATCCGGTCCCAGTCATTTTTAACAGAACTTTTAAAATATTGATTGTTTTCCTGAAAAAGAGATATTATAAAGAGCTTCTCCTTTTCATCTATACTGGCATTCAGATAGCGGTCAATTATATCCTTTTCGTATTCTGTCAATGAATTCAATATTTGCATTCTAATAACATATACACCGGAAAACCAAAAACCTCACAAACAATATGCTTAAAAACATGAATTTAGTATAGCAGAGGAATTAAAATAACAGTGACAGGAAGGATTATCCGGAGAGATTCACTATGAATACAATTACGGATAAACTTCAGAGATTTTGACAGGTAATTTTCAATTGTGGCAGGTGCCAGTCCAAGTTCTTTTGCTATTTCTTTGTTTGACCTGTCTTCCAGTTTACTTTTTACAAAAATTACTTTTTGTCTGTCAGGGAGTTTATTAATGATCTGTTCCACGTATTCAATCAAAGACTTGTTATTTATTTTATCTTCCACTGCAGTAGAAGGCATTGAGCTAAGATAGAGTGTCTGGCTAATATATTTTTGCCGGACTCTTCTTTCCCTGTATCTGTTACAGATCTCGTTGTATGCTATAGTGAAAAGAAATGAGTTGAATGACAGCTCTTTTTTAAGATTCTTATGCGTTTCCCACAACTTCATAAAAACTGACTGAACCAAACCTTCGGCATCGGCTTGTGATTGAAGGTGTTTTAATCCGAAAGAGTATAGTTTTCCTGAATATTTTTTATAGATTATGCAAAAAGCTTCCAGATCTCCTTTTTGAAGGTTTTCTACCAAATCTTTATCAGTTCTCTCGGGTTTCAAGATTTTTTTATTTGTTAGCGTATCTTTCCTTTTATAGGTACTGTTTTATATTATTTAACTAAAGCCTGCCTCTTTATAAAAAGATATTGTATGATTATTATTGACAGGGAATGGATAATGAAATATGAACCATTCAGTATCCCTGTGATACCATCCGGCACACTAAAAGAAATTCCGGGATCACTTCTTCTCATCTATCTTGCCATATTTTATAGCGGTCATCTGTCCGGCTCCTGTCAATAAAAAAATTAAGAATAAGTATAATCCGATGTCATTATATGTATACACCGATGAAGAGGAAACCTCACACGGCAAATCAAATTTTTTTAATACAATTTACACACAGATATGGCGCACCCTGACAACCCAAATGTTACTGACTATAACACTGAAGATCGCCAAAGCAAAGAGATTACCGCAGGATATGTAAATACCCAACGTTTTCCGGTCCCCTGCCTTTACATCATTCAGAGCAAAAGCTTTTTCAGTTTACCTGTTTCCGGACTCTCCGGTGTGGTCCCAAAACTGAAAACAATTCAATCTAACCGACAGGTTCGCAACGTTTGAGAACCGGAAAAATAAAATTTTAAAAAACTATATTGACTTTTACGAATTATTGAAATAATTACATTTTTATCAGCTTCACCATGAATCACTTTTCCTTCCGCCATGTGCGGGTATTGATATAGGCATCATTGGACGTCTGCCGGCTTCTGCTCTTTTCGCAACGAAATTGGCAGAACGGTATTCACCAAGGTACAGTACTCCTGAGAAAGTGTCTCCTTCAACATTTCCGTCAAAGACATAGGGTATTGACTGGGCATCTTCCCTGTAGTAACTCTGGAGCTTCACATTTTTGCCTTCAACCCTTCCGGCTATGTCAAGCAATGAAAAAGTACTCTTATGGGTTCCCTTTATATCATGTCCTTCCTGCTTTCCAAGATACAGCTTATGTTCACCCTTGCCTGAATAAAAATCAATGCTCACATCCCACTGGCCGGAAATATCGACAGCAGGTGGTTCAATTACAATGGTTTTCTTTTCATGTTTCCGGGAAAGGATTTTATGAACCCTGTCAGCTACAATTTTTTCATCTCCCGGCTGCATCATTTGTGCACTGATAGAAATCGAAGTTCTTCCATCTGCGGGATTGGTTCTTCCTCCACCCAATGCAACTCTCGGGCTATTGTTGTACAGTTCATTCGAGACTTCCTCACCGGTGATGTTCAGAACTTCAGGATCCCATGATATTGACATTCGGGCACTACGATTATCAACACCACGCGGTTCCGTGATCTGGGTTGTAACACCTTTTATTGCAGTTACTCTTTTCGAAATATATTCAAGCCACGAGATCCATGTCTTTTCTTTTTGGGCATGATCGGTTTTAACCCAGGCTTCCACAGCAGCGAGCATACCCATATGTTCTTCCTTACCGATTTTATTGTCTCTTCCCGGTCCGTGATGAGGAGAGCTTGACTGCCAGGTTGAAAAAAGAATATCCTTGTTACCCAGAAGAAGTCCGGCACCCTGGGGCCCTCTCAATGCCTTACCCCCGCTGTATGCTACAATGGTTGCACCCCATTTCAAATGATCATTTGGAACTGTAAGTATCTCGGCTGCTGCATCCACAAGAATAGGAATATTTTTTTCTTTTGCAACCGGAGCTACCTTTTCAATGGACAGAGGCCCGTCATAATAAGCCCGGGGACCGGAAAACAGATAGATCATTGCAGTACGTGAGTTGATTGCCTTTTTAAGATCGTCAACTGTTTCGACTTCTATCAGATCAGCTCCGGTATTTCTTATTGCAGCATCATACTGGTTTCTCGAATACCTGGGAATGATTACTTCTGTTTTATCAAATCCTGTCAGGTCAGGAATTTTAACAAGCTTTTCAGGGTCACCACCAGTGAGGCAGGCAACAGTAACATGTTTCAGTCCTGCAGCACAACCTGAAGACACCATTCCCCATTCAGCACCGGTAATCTCTGCCAGTCTTTTACCAACTGCCATTGCCAGTTCATCAATATGCACATGAAGCATCGCAGCATATTCAACTGCTTTTCTGACTTCATAAAGTTCCGTTGAACCACTTATAATCGAAAGTGTCCCCCTGCAGTTGATCAGGGGCTCCACACCTATGGACTGATAAATCTGTGGACCAAGGGCCAGCGCCCCTTTTGCCGGGTTTGACAAAAGACCTGCATCAATCACAGGTTTTTTCTGGCTTACCGATGCTACAAGAGGTTCTATTGACATAAGACCTCCTGCAACCGGTATTGTTGATAGAGTTTTTAAAACTTCCCGTCTTTTCATCATTGTATAATTTTGATTTTTAATGATATGATAGCTTTTTATTTATTTGGTTTTTATTGAACGTTCATTTGTTTGTGTTAATGTCCAGACTTTTTAACGAATATGCCAAAAACATTTCAAAGGAAAATCCCCGAAAAAGCATATGCCAAGAAATGGCAACAATATATGTACTTTTCACGGAACGCTTAAGTAAATAAGTTCCTAAAATACTCCTTTCAATTAAATTTTGGGTATCTCCTGAATAATCTTAACAAGAATTAAGCATTTCCGGTTAATCTTTCATTATTTATTTTTCCAGCCGGATGTCCAGAAGTACATAATCTTCCCTCAATAACTACCTTTTGCGTCATCCAACGCTTCGGTCATGATTAAGGTAACCCTCTCATCAACCTCTTCAACAAGATCTGTCCTTAGCGGATTAACCAGTCTCTTATGCCATTCCAGTACCGGAGCATAAGGTGTGGGAGTCTTGTCAGTTTCCAGGATCACATAGGCCCATTTTTCACTGAACACGTTCCCTTTCAGGACAGGAACCACCTGCTGCATGTTTGATGACAAAAAGGTGTGTGAAAGGCCTCTTGCCCAGTAAACCCAGGGCGGTCCGGCAGTTATATAGAAAAACGGGTTGAGCACACGGACAGGCGATTCCAGGCCGGTATTTGAATAGCTGAGCTGTATGCCGGCAAATCCTATACCTGTATTCCTGCTGAAAAAAAGAACCCAGGGAACATCTGCCTCCATTTTCAGATCGGTAAAATCAGGTATATGCTCCACATCATAAACTATAACAGAATCCCTTACCACATCATACCAGGCTGCATGTGTGATCATTTCCCTTTTAATGACCATTTCAGCGTTTCTGAGTGCAAGCACCTGAAGGGTCTCCCTGATCCTCATGCTTGTGGTACTTATAAAATAAGGTACACCCGGATAAAACTCATAGCGGACCGAAGCTTCAACTTCCGGAACCTTTCTCATATCGTCCCATACATCGCTGCGGGCAACGACCGGGCCGGCCAGACTGCTTACATTTGCCGGGGGATTCCAGTCAGAAGTGTGCGTCCATAATCTGGGAGGCGGATAAATATCCGGGTTCCAGTGCATTGCTCCATTGGTCTCATTCCTGTGATAAAGAAATGCATCCGGTTTGGTTTTAAGAATAATCTGGTCAAGGTGACCGGAATTCGGATGAAGCATAACAGACATTAAACTATTTTCTATCTGAAGTCCCGGAGCCTCCCCCTGCATGCGAAGGTCAGTCAGATACATCTTTCCAATGGCATCGGGATTATTGTAAAATACCAGGTACACCTTGCTGGTTTTTGCAGGAACATCAGCCAGAAATGCTACTCTTACCGTTACAGTCGGCAGCCACAGCGGTGCTTCCCGGGTGGGTATACCAT
>JAAYJR010000121.1 GCA_012522835.1 Bacteroidales bacterium | reverse complement strand
GCAAGTTCGCCGAACCAGGCACTTTCAGCAATTCGGTCAGCTTCATTTTCCATTTTCCCCCGTCTGTCAATCGTATTTGCATAAATCGCAAAATTGGTGATTGCCGGAAAAAGTTCTTTCATTCGCCGATTTTCGGAAATCCGGGAATTTATCGCAATTCGGAAAGTTTTGATTATCTCAGATTTTAAAGTTTCAAGACAGGTGAAATTTGAATTTTTTGCCCAACCCTCCAAACCGTTAGCATGAACGACTTCAATTATTCGTTTGTCCGGGATTAAATCAGGTGTTGCCCCCTCTCGTGTTACTACATCTTCGTCTGTTTCACCATTAAATTTTTCCCATCCCATAATTTCAACCAGTTTCTGATAATTCTTTTTCATAAAGTAAATATAAATCTAAGATGTCATCACCCTGTTTTAATTCCCCATTCCTGACAGCTTTATCAACTGAAACATCCATTTTCCGCCCTTCAAACATTACCGTTTGTTTTTGCCATTTCTGAAATTGTCCGTTATCCGGGCAAACAAAATCAAGCCGAAAAAGTCGATTCAGTCGGTAAAGATTGAGCATATTCGCACCGCCGGCAGAAAGCCAAATGTAATTTGGTTCAAAAATGCTCATTAAAATTGCTGTTTTTTCACTTTCGCAAAGTGCTACCGGAATATCAGATTTCATTAAATGTTCACCGAAAAAAACCTGCATCAGATTGAAGTCTTTTTTTACCTCAAAATGTACAAACCAGTTTGGCCGGTCTTTTAATCGTTTTCCGTCAATTCCGTAATACATCACCTTTCCGGTCCTGAAACGCCCCTCTCTATCCTGTTGCCAAAAGATCGTGCCTCCACCTTTTGCCGTTCCAATATTATATTTTTCTTGAAGTGAAAAAGCTGTGTCTTGTCCGAACATTCTCACCAACCAAATAAAAAAAACATTTGATTTGAAGTTGTTGAATGTTTTCTCAACAATCTCAACCGGCACAAAATCAGGCTGAATAATTTCAGGTTTTGGTGGTTCATAAAAAATCATGTCCTGCCATTCCTCATATTTGATGTCTTTCGGATATTCGTGATATTGACAGGAATTAATCCGTTCGCACCTCCCAAACTTTTCCTTATCAACAATTTTCTTAGTAATCGCATCAACATAAGGTTTGAATGTTCGTTTTCCGCATTTCGGGCAACGAATGTGCTTACTACCTTTCTGTAAATCGTACCTGAATTTTTTAGCCATGGCTCTCAATTTTCAGGATTCCGAAAATCTGAAACATTTAATCGCATCCGGTAAATTCTTTGAAGATGTGAAGATTTTACACCTCCGAATTTCTGTTCAATCCGTTCAGCAACATCAGCCGGTGAAGCAAATCTCATGTGCGGTTCATTCATCACATCCGATACCCATAATTTAAACTTTTCGGGGTGGATGTGCAAAAATTTGTGATTAGGTAGTTTCTTAAATTGTTTTATTTCTGTCATTTTCTTTAATTTTATTTGTTAATTAAAACGGTAAATCAT